>JBBQIG010000031.1:0-16674 GCA_038324715.1 Anaerolineae bacterium
CTCTACCTAACCTACAGCGTGGGGCGTCTTCCCTGGGTTGCACTTGGATTAGCAGGGAGCTGGTCTTTCTATGCCTTGCTCAAAAAAACTGCGCCCCTGCCTGGGTTAGAAGGTCTCTTTCTCGAAAGCTTCTTTCTCGCCATTCCGCTAACCGTCTATCTGCTATTCCTCGAACAGAGCGGAACAGGCGTCTTTGGTCACACCGACTGGCGCATGACCTTGCTCTTGGTGATGGCGGGACTTGTCACAGCCCTGCCCCTTCTACTCTTTAGCATCGGCGCGAAACAAGTACCCATGACGTTGCTGGGCATCCTGCAATATGTAGCCCCCTCCATGCAATTCGTCATCGGCGTTGCCCTCTACCATGAGCCCTTCGACCACAGCCAATTAATTGGCTTTAGCTTTATCTGGCTTGCCCTTCTACTCTTTATCCTAGAAAGCACAGCCCAACACCGCCGCCTGCAAATTGCACTGCGCGCCCACTAAAAGGGACGCCACCCAAGTGGGCGGCGTCTTCTCAATCTTCTTTACAGCCACACCTGACGACCAGAGCAAGGAGGATTCATGAGCTTTGGAATAACCAAGACCATCCCTGGCGAACGCAGTCAAGCCGAGGTCGATGCCTTATACAATGGACAGCTCAACGAGTTTGAGTTTCACATGTCCGGCACACCCAGCAAACTGGCTCCCGGCCACTATGTATACACCATCTACCACAACCAGCTCATCGGGCGTCTACGCATCACCCGCATTGAACCCGGTGCGACCAACCCCAAATCAGGGCGTCCACGGTCACTCATCTTCGTCGAAGCACCAGGCGAACGCTTGCCCCACCCCATTCCCCGCCAAGGTCACCAAGGCACGCGTTACTTCGACGGCTCAGAATGGCCTCTACCCTAAATCACTACACGTTAGCGCCCTCGGCTAAAGACCACCAAAGCCACCTTAATCGCCTGTCGCTGGCACAATCATCTGTGCCATTACAGGTTCATACTCATCCTGTGCCGCTCGTTGCTGCACTTGATTGAGATTCCAATAGAGACCTTGTCGCTGAGTCAATTCAGAGTGAGTTCCCTGTTCGGCAATCCCGCCATTGGCTAACACAACGATCTGGTCGGCATTGCGTACAGTTGAAAGCCGGTGAGCAATCACAATCGTCGTCCGCCCCTGCATCAGTCGTTCCAATGCCTGCTGGATCAATGCCTCGGTCTCAGTATCAACTGCCGATGTCGCCTCATCCAATATCAAGATAGGCGCATCCTTCAAAATTGCTCGCGCAATCGACAGCCGTTGCTTCTGTCCGCCCGACAACTTCACGCCCCGTTCACCAATCAACGTATCATAGCCATCAGGCAGACGCTCAATAAACTCATGGGCATTGGCAATTTTTGCCGCCTCAATCATCTCTTCCTCCGTCGCATCCTCGCGCCCAAAGAGAATATTCTGGCGTGCCGTGCCGTGGAATAGATAGACATCTTGCAACACCATGCTAATCTGTTGGCGCAAACTCACCAGCGAAAGATCACGCAGATCATGACCATCCAGCGTAATCCGTCCACTCGTCACATCATAGAAACGGGGAACCAAGCTAGCGATCGTAGTCTTGCCCACCCCAGTCGGGCCTACCAAAGCCAACGTGCTTCCCGCAGGAATGTCCAGGCGGATACCTTCCACAATCGGCTCACTAGGCAAGTACTTAAAGGTCACATCCTCAAAGCGCAAATGACCACGTGCCCGCCCTGGCAACACAACAGCATCCGACCCTTCATCTGGTTCCGGGCTTTCATTGAGCAACTCATTGACTCGTTCCGCACTCGCCAACGACTCCTGAAGTTGCTCCCAAGAATCGCTCAAATGATGTAGTGGCTGGTAGAAAAGATCTAAATAAAGGAAAAATGCCACCAGTTCATCCACAGCCAACGTGTCACTCACAATCATGCGCCCACCAAAGTAAATAATCATGATGGTACCCAACGCCGACGAGAACTGAATAAACGGCTGGAAGATCGCCATCATCTTGAGGGCATAGAGTAGTGAATCTCGATAGCCATCCACGCGCGCACGAATACGTCCTGCCTCGCTATGCTCGCGCGTAAATGCCTTAATCTCACGCATTCCCGAAATATTATCCGCCAGAATTGCATTCAATTCACCCAACTCTTCTTGCCGCTTAACAAATGCAGGCTGCACATATTTCGCAAAGGCACGCATTGCAAACAGAATCAGAGGAATTGGGATCATTGTAAAGAGCGCCAATTGCCAGTTAATCGAGACCAGTACAACGGTCACGCCCACCAATGTCAGCGCATTCACAATCAAATCCGGAAGCGCATGAGCAATTAGCAACTCAAATTTGTCTGAGTCATTGACAATACGCGACATCAATTGACCGGTCTGCTTGTCGGAATAAAAGCGCAACGTCAGCTTTTGCAAGTGCTCATAGATCAATTTGCGCGCCTCTGCCACCACGCCCCAACCCGCGATATGAGCCATATAACTTCGCAAGAACTGAAGTCCAGCCCGCAGCACATAGATTGCCAGCGCCATCAGCGCCAGCCTCGTCACGCTCTCGTAAGAAATGCTTGCAGCGTCAGGATCCGTAACCGCCGCAACCATCGTCTTAATAATCCACGGAATCACCAACTGTGCGGCAACCAAAAGCAACATGGCAATTACCGTAACAATAAGCACTCCGGTATATCGTCGGGCAAAAAGAAACAAAAAGTTCAGCGAGCGCATAAGATCATTCTTTCCATGAAATAGTTTTGACTCCTTCCTATTTTAGAAGTCACTAGCGCGATCTGCCAAAGTTCACTACCTACAAGCGCGCAACAGCATCACGCCAAAACCACTGCAAGCAAGATGAATCATCAGCTTTCAAGGGCGTAAACTGGAGTTGTATCTTTGGCGGCTCTCAACTATGATGTACTAAACCACTACCGCACTTGCGAAAATACCGTTCCAACGAACCACTATTGAGCCACTATGACGACTCAGATCAATGGGCTACTTAAGCCGTGGGGCCTTCTTCAGCGTTATCCCAACCTTGTTTTTTGGGGATGTTTCCTAACGCTAAACGCCCTCTTATTCCTACCTTTTACCCTGCTCAACTTTGATGAAGGTTTCTCACAGAATTTTTTGACGACCCTTCATAATGCGCCTCTTACTGCGCTCTTCAACCTATTCGTCTGGCGGCAGAACATTGACCCTTTCCGCATCAACAGCGAATTAGTGATAATGCTCGCGCTCTGGCTCAACATAGCCTGGCTACGCCGCGGCGCAATTCAGTGGTTCATGGCAGCGCTCTATTTCACAGCACTCTTCTACTATCTCTATGAAAGTATCATGATCTATCTATACAAGGCTGAACCAGTCTTCTATAACCACTATTTCCTCATTCGTGACGGACTAAGTTTCCTAACCGACCATCTAAACATCTCCATCGTCCTCTATCTCGGCGTGCTCATAGGCGCAGCAATACTCATTGCCATCATCATTTCCCTAATTCGCACGCTCGTAGACGGACAATTGCCCACTAAAGTAAGCCGCGCCACCCGATTGTCACTTCTCGCCATGGCTGCGGCGGTAGTGCTCTCAGCCGCCACGTACGGCGATGTCTCCGCCGATCCCCGCATGGTTGCCAGCAGCCTAACGTTCAAGCTAGAAAAGAACATTGCGGCTTCCGTTGCCCTCCATGAGTCCATTATCAATTTCGACGACGCCGAGATTTACACCGCCTACAACTACAGAAAACACGACCTTACTACCAAGCCCAACGTCTACCTACTTGCAATCGAATCCTATGGCACCGTTCTCTACAAGCGCCCTGACTATCTTGTTGCCTATGCCAAGATGCTCAAACAGATGCAACAGCGGCTTCAAGAGAGTGATTATCACTATGCCTCGACGGTCAGCGAATCGCCCACTTGGGGTGGCGGCTCTTGGCTAGCCTACACCAGCGCACTATACGGCCTGCGTATTGAAAATCATCCTCAATATCTGACCCTGATGGATCGCTACCAAACGGTCACGCCGCGCTATCCAGATTTAGGCACCTACCTCCGCGGGCAGGGCTACCACTATTTTTGGACCACCTCCATCTCCGAAGAACTCAGTGATAGCAAATGGCAAGAGTATCAGCGCTTCTATGGCACGGATGAATGGCTGCGCTATAGTGACTTGGACTATGATGGCTCCCATTATGGCTGGGGACCAGTCCCGCCAGACCAGTATGTCCTCGGCTATACACGCGATGAGGCAATGAAGGATAAAGAGCAGCCACTCTTTATGTTCTACATCACCCAGAACTCCCATTTCCCCTACGATCCGTTGCCCACAATGGCAAAGGATTGGCGCGATCTGGATGTGCCGCTACCCGACGGAGACCCAGTTGCAGTTGCAGCCGCAGACCACGCGCAATTACGTGCTAGGTATCTAGAATCAATTGGCTACGAGTTAGAGATGCTAACTGATTTCATCATCAACCATGCCGACGAAAATGCGGTCTTTATCCTTGTGGGTGACCATCAACCACCAGGAGTCTCACGTCGTGCAGATAGCTATGAAACGCCTCTCCACATCATCAGCCAAGATTCAACCTTGATTGACAATCTCGGCCAATATGGCTTCGTTGAATCGCTGAATGTCCACTCAAATACAAGTCAAGTCGATGCGCCTAAATTACATCACGAAGGAATCTATTCACTCCTCGTGCGTAACCTGGTTCAAGTTTATGGCGCAAACGCAGAGGATGCGCCACCCTATCTTCCCACTGGCGTCACGCTACCCGACTGGATTGTCTCAGTCACAGAAGAAACAGATGAATAAGTGCACAAGTATGAAACGGTTATGAAACGGTTATGAAACCGTACAAAGCAGGAAGTTGAACAAAGTAGATAGACAAAAGAGATACAAGGAGAGACAATGACAAGCAACTCAATCTCAAACTGGCTCATAGCCCTACTCTTGATTGCCACGGTAGCCGCATGTGGCCCTGCCCCTGCAAGCGCACCACCTGCCGCCGAAGCCACCACAGCCGTAGAAGTCACCACAGTCGCAGAACCCACATCAGCACCGACGGAAGCCGCCGCAGCGTCTCCCACAGAGCCAGCCGACACGACCCCCGCGGACACCGCTGCAACGGAAGGCGAACTGCTCACTGGACTCGTCACCTATGTGATCGTGTCCGAAGAATCATCAGCTTCCTACATCGCCGACGAGGAGTTCTTTGGTCTAGCGCTGGGTAAATATGGCATTCCAGAAGGCTTAGTCGACACTGTTGGCACAACTCAAGCCATCGAAGGGCAATTCCAACTCGATTGGGATGACCTCAACTCCCCATTAGGCGAAAGCACCTTCACCGCAGATCTCAGCACCCTTGAAAGCAATCAGCCCCGGCGCGACGATTGGATTCGTGACAACGGCCCTGAGTTTGGCACCTACCCGACAGCAACCTTTGTGGGTGAAAGCCTAGAAGGTGCGCCCACCTCCTACACACCGGGTGAGGAAGTAGACTTTCAGTTAATCGGCCAAATGACAATTCGCGAGATCACCCAGCCCGCCACCTTCGACGTCACAGCCAGGCTCGAAGATGGAACCGTCACCGGCACAGCCACTGCCGCCTTATTGATGAGCGACTTTGGCATCACACCACCCGACTTCGCCAACACGCTGACTGTCGCCGATGCGTTCGAGGTCAGAATTGACTTCACAGCACACACACAGTAAGCCCATATAAACAGAAAGACCCTGAGATGTCTCAGGAAGTATCTCAGGGCCTTTCCTGCTACTTGTGCTACAATAAACGCAGTTCCTCACCCAATTCACCAACAATATCTCACCCAGGAGTAGACTTGTGCCTATTATTCCGCACACCACGCTAGAGGCATTTGGCGCGTCCATGCTTGCCGCTGCTGGCTTGCCCGACGACCAAGCGCAAATTGCATCCCATCATCTGGTTGAAGCTAACCTCATGGGCCACGACTCCCACGGCATCATTCGCGTGCCAACCTATGCGGCGAGCATCCTCAAAGGTGATCTCAAGCCAGTTGGTAATCAAAAAACAGTCCGCGAAACCCCAGCATCCTTAGTCTGGGATGCCAACCGCAGTTTCGGCATTGTCCTTGCCTACACCGCCATGCAAGAAGCAGTCAACCGCGCTCGTGAACACACATTTGGCGCAGTGGCTGTCCATCGTTCCGGTCACATCGGGCGCTTAGGAGCTTATCCACCACTCGCCGCCGACAAAGACTGTATTGGGGTTGTGATGCTCAACGGCGGCGCTCGCTTCACTGCCCCCTACGGTGGCGTAGGCCGGCGGCTGCCACCCAATCCGATTGCCATCAGCGTTCCGGTCGAAAATGGTGCACACCTCATGCTCGACATCACCACCAGTGTGGCGGCTGGGGGCAAAGTGGATGTCATGCGTGCGCGTGGCAATACTCTCCCCGAAGGGTGGCTCATTGATGGCAAAGGCCAGTCAGTTGACGATCCTCGCCGTTTCTGGGAAGACGATGTTGCCATGCTGCCCCTTGGCGGTGCATTCGGCTATAAAGGCTACGGTCTCGCCATGATGATCGATGCCATTGCGGGCGGTCTCTCTTGGGCAGGATGTAGCTCCGCCGCGCCAACACGCGGTGGCAGTGGTTATATCGCCCTTGCCATGATGATCGAAGCCTTTATTGACCCCGACGAATTCAAGCGCGAAGTACGCACCCTGGTCAATTGGGTCAAGTCCTCGCCAACCATGCCCGGTTTCGACAAGATTTATGTACCTGGGGAAATTGAAGATGAAACCCTTCAGCGACGTACCAAAGAAGGGCTTAACATTGAGGATGCAACTTGGGACGCGCTACAACAAGCGGCAAGTGACCTAAAAGTTGCCACGCCTGCTTTCTAACCACTGGAGGAATTATAATGACAAAAATCGCACGTCTCTTTCGTGCCCCATACAGTGTTCCCAATGGCCTCCATGCCACCGCCGACGGGCTTTGGGTGGCTGACCAAATCACAGACCGTGTCGCAAGCATCCGCTGGGGTGAGCCAAACGAGTATGGCGTCACCCACTATCTCGGGGACATTTCCACAGAATCCTCCAACACCAGTGGTCTATCCTATGGTGACGGTAGCCTATGGCTTGCAGCCAACGGGCCAGGTACACTTTGGCGACCTGCCCGCCCCACCGATGCGGCAAAGGGCAAGGGGGACATCTTCCGCGTTGACCCCAAAACAGGTGCGACCCTAGATCGCTGGCCCGTACCCGATGGCGGCGGCGTCCATGGTATCGATTATGATCCCATTGAATCAGGTCGCTTGTGGGTAACCACTCTCCACAGTCAAACCCTAAGCAAAGTACGCATTGCTGATTGGCAGGTAGAGGTAGCGCTCCCCCTCCCCTACCCGCGTGCCCATGGTGTCATCCGCGTTCCCGACGGCATTTGGGTCGTCTTCACCGGACACCGTGTCATTGTCAAGCTCGACCTAGACGACGGGGCCGAAATGGCGCGCATTACCGTGCCAGATGACCAGCCAGAACCCCATTGCCTCACCCGCTGGGACGACAGCTTCTATTACTGCGATGCCACCACCGGCTGGATCGCCAGTATCACACCAGATTCCTTCTAATCTTCAAGCAACTTGACCACGTTAACCCTCCCAAAGATACAAACTTTTGGGAGGGTATTCCTTACCTTCGCACCATACTCACAGCGGCTCAATTTTCCAATATCTCGACATACCCCAGGCTACCATTCACACGGATGCGCTGACCCGTCTGAATTTTCCGCGTCGCATCGATCACAGAGACAACTGCCGGAATCCCATACTCGCGTGCAACAACAGATCCATGCGTCATCAGCCCGCCGACTTCCATCACCAAACCCACAGCATTAATAAAAAGAGGCGTCCAACCAGGGTCGGTGAAAGGGGCAATCAGGATCTCACCAGGATTCAGCAATTCTCGTTGTGGGTCCAGAATCACCCTTGCAATGCCTTCTACCGTACCCGCCGATACAGGGTTGCCCACCAACGCATCGGCAGGTAACCCTGCGCGGTCATGAGCAACAGTGGGGATCTCCCCGTCACTGGTAAGAACACGCGGTGGCGAAATTTTCCAGAAGCGTGCATACTCCTGCTGCCGTGAATGAATGCGGGTTCGCACCTCTTGAGTTGGTTCCTCGATCGCAGAAATCAATTCATGCCAGTTCAAAAACCAAACATCATCGACCGCATCAATCCGCCCCTGCTTCAACAAAAGTGCCGCATTTTCCAACATCACCTCTCGAACTAGACCGCGTAGTCGGATCAGCATATATTTGGGATGCTCGCGCACCGGAAGCACATTGCGTGCCACCCGCACGAACCGCTTTACCAGCACTGCGCGCACGACACCCCAAGGTCCCTGCCGCGCAGCATCAATCAGCCGCTCCCCCGCGACGACACCTTCAGCGGCAAGTTTTTCCTGCTTAATGCGGTGTGCGCCCGGTGCAACGTGTTGCAAATTGGCAATCACCACCTGCACCAGGGAAGCAGGTTCCTCTGCCCAACCGGGCCGGCTGATGTCAATCTCAGAAGGGCCGCGCATTCCATAGGAGTGCATAAAATTCTCCCACGCCGCCAGAAATTCTACGCCGCCTACGACTGTATGCGCGCTAGCCAATGCCATCTTGGCGTCACCCGAACTCAGATGCTCCACCAGAGGGGGTGAGCGGCGCACCACGTCTGCCAGATCACCAACAAGTAAATCCATCTCCATAGTGACGTTACCAGAGAAACCACGCCCAATTGCTGCCATATCAGCACTAACTTGCTCTTGATTCTTCAGCCCATTCGTAAGCCGCTTTAGCAGATTGCTTGCCAATATTCCAGCACCGACATAAGGAGCAATCCTCTTCAACTGCCCCGGGAAAAGCATGGCGGTGAGCTGCTGTGCAACCCGCAACTGCGGTGCGCCCGCGGGGACTGCCGCCAACTGTGCACGTACAAGCTCAACCTGCTTGTTAATACGTGCCAGCAAATGCTCCGTTGAACCCTCAGGCGGTAGTAACCAAAGCCGAGCCATGGCTTGAGAAACGATAGGAACCAACCAGCTAGCTAAAGTCGAGAATCGTGCCCGACCGTCTGGATCGCCAGCATCAAACTCAGGCCGCGCCGCCACCACGCGAATAGCTTGTGCGCTTAACGAATCTGCCACTTGCAACAGGTTCGGAATCATTCGTCCAACCTTCGGCACCTTCAGCAACGGCGTCACATCCACATACAAGCGTCCGGCGGCTGTGCCAAGGTACGGGTTGTCTGCCAATCGATCCTTTTCTTTGCCGACAGGAAAGAGCATCCTCCAAAACGCAAGCCCCATCGGCGGCATAGGGTCGGTCATCACTTGGGCGTGGCTAAAGCTAAAGTAAATATGCAACGCATCATCCAAGGGCCGCGGCTCTGGCAGCGGGAAAAGTGAGGTGATAGGCCGCGACTGTACAAGATAAATAGATTCCTGTGCAATACACCACTCGATATCCTGCGCTTTTCCATAATACGCTTCAATGCGAGTACCCAGATCGCCAAGCGCCAGCACCTGATCGTCGCTAAGTACGCGCGTTAAACGCTCATTCCCTGCCATTTGTTCTTGATAAGTGCCGCCACCCACTTGTGGACGGATCGCCATTTGCTTCTCACCAATTTGGACATCCAGGATCGTTCGGCTGCGCTTGTCCACCTTATAGAGGTCGGGCGAAACCAAGCCCGCAACCAACGCCTCACCCAATCCGTAACTAGCGTCAATCGAAAGAATTTGACGATGCCCGCTCACCGGGTTAGCCGTAAAGAGAATGCCCGACGCATCCGGGAAGACCATACGCTGAACAACGACGGCAAGATAGACATCGCGCTCCGAAAAGTTATTCTGGGCGCGATATAAAATTGCGCGGTCAGTAAACAGAGAGACCCAGCACGCGCGCACTGCCTCCAACAACTTCTCTCGGCCAACAACATTCAAATAGGTGTCTTGCTGCCCTGCAAAAGACGCATCTGGCAAATCCTCAGCGGTCGCGCTGGAGCGCACCGCATACGCATCATCTGCCCCTAGTTCTTCCCATGCGGCGACAATCGCATTTTCTATTTCTTGTGGCAACGGAACCTGCGTCAACTTTTCGCGTATCTGCTCTCCAACACGCCGCACACCCTCCACATCGTCTGCGGCAAGCGACTCTAGACTGCAATATATCTCCTCAGCCAGCCCACCAGCTTGCATAAACTTGCGGAAGCCTCTGGTTGTCACACAAAAACCAGGCGGCACAGGAAATCCAGCATGGGTCAGTTCACCCAAATTTGCCCCTTTACCTCCGACACAGGACAAGTCATTTGCACGTATGGCACTAAAAGGCATAGTGATTGCGGTCATGGATGATTCTCCGTCTTCTGTTCCATATCCTGTTTCGTCTCCTGAGCGTGCCGTTGCGTCACTCCATAAAGAAAGGTTTGTGTAACAAGTTGCGCCACAGAGTCAGAATCTCCCACCGGGCGCTCATAAAGATTTGGACCGACAAAGCCAAAACCCAAGACCATGCCAACAAAGGCAAGCGCAAGCGCAAAGGGATCACCTGCTTCTAAATCCCCATTAGCCATTTGGTCTGCCAGATACTCTGCCAGTGTGGAAACTGTGCGCCCTTGCGCCGAGCGCATCTGTTTCAGCAAGCTCTCAGCACCTTGGCTTTCAAACGTAGTGATGCGGATCAAATCCTGGTTATCACGAATAAATGTCAATATCGTACTGGCGATTGCGACCAGATCTGCTTCCAGATTGCGATGTTGCCCCACGGTAAAACTACGCACCAACTGGCGTGGCGAACTGATGCTCTCCATAAATGCCTGGATTAGCTTCTCTTTGCTACCAAAATGGCGGTAGACTGTGGCAGAACCAACCCCAGCCTCCTGAGCAATCTGTTCCATGGTTACGCCATCAAGACCAAATCGGCTAAACATAGACCTCGCCGCCTGCAAAATACGTGTGGGAATATCAGGGCGCGATAATTCCTGCACGTCAAGAGCCGGATTATCGGCTAGCCGCTGCAAGATCGCTTCACGACTGCCAAAGCGACGGTAGAGCGTGGCGCGTGAAACACCCGACACTTCAGCCAACCGCTCCATAGTCAACTCTGCCCCTTGACCTTGCGTCCAAAGCTCACCCGCAAGTACAAGAATCTGCTCATCTGTCATGAACTATCATACTCCCTGCTGCTCTCCTGAAATTTGTGCTCTTAAAGACAAGGCATTTATACATCACACAATCAGCCGCCATATCCCTTCCTTGGAGCTTCCGGCTCCGAGGAAGGTTTGTATGAATTCTATTTGATTCATCTATTAGCAAGCCAAACCAAGTGCTTACCACTAAATACAATTCTTGACATGACATGATTGATATAACTATCTATCATATCGTGTCAACTTTAGATTCGCATGATCTTCTCAATCTGTCAAAAAAGAGCGAGTACACATCCTCTAACGCTGAAAACAAAAAAGAGAAGGATGCAATCAACCTGCATCCTTCTCTTTTTATTTGTAAAAGCTAATTTCAACCAGCGCAAACTCTAGCGATTAGCGTGGCAGCCGCCACAGCATTGCCGCTGTCTCCCCCAAGATCGCCTCAGCATCTTGTGCATTGACAAACGGCAGCCCCTCACGAATCAACCGTATTTCGTCTGCCAGTGACAGCCACTTATGCCTAATGCGATGATGCCCAGGATAACCCGTACCCCAAATCGTACGTTGGCTGCCAAACGCATCAAAGAGCATCTTGATAAACGGATGTACATCCGTAAAGGGAAACTCTTCCTTAGATCGCCCCTTTACATCTGACAGCTTAAAGACCACATTATCAAAGCGCGCCAGTTCCACAATGGGAGCAAACGCAGCCGCGGGTTCATCCACATTCGGATAGCCCATGTGGTCAATAATCAGACGCAAAGTTGGATAGCGTGCCGCAATCGTGCCAATCTGATCGGCATCATTGGCCCGCGTATGAAACTGCACCACTGCGTCCAGCTCTGCCAATGTCTCCCACAAAGCCACATTTTCAGGGCGCAACAAAACCTTTTGGTCGCCATAGTACATAGGGTGAAAGCGAAAGCCAACAAGCCCCCGATCCTCCATCCACGAACGTGCCACACTGGCATTGTTGGCATCCAGCGGGTCAATCAATCCATGCCCCACAAAACGCGTGGGATATTTTGCCACCGAGTCAGCAATGTAGCCATTGTCCCAGGTAGACCAGCTTGTCTGCACCAGCACCGACCAATCTACCCCGTTGTCATCCATATCCGCCACCAGTTCATCCGCAGTACCTGGCTCGTCTGGCAAGCTACTCCAGCCTGGAGCCGTTGGCCCAATCGGATAGCGCGGCGGGTCGATCTCCCACACATGAACATGCGTATCGACAATCATGGCATCACCCTAGCGAATCTTGCCGCGCGCATAGATCGGCCAAACAGCCTCAACCACACCATTGCGCACAGCCACAAGGTTGTCATGCTCATTCACACAGGGACAAGGATGAACAGGCAGCACCTGCACGCGCTCGCCAATCTCTGGCTTCTTGGCACATGCCGACACATCCACATGCCCATGCTCCTCGGAGGAACCATAGAAGCGCGCATCTGGATATTCCACGATATAACCCATGCTCGGCCCCTCTGGCGTTTGCAACACAGTAGCACTCAGCGTCTTACTGCCCGCATCCAAAATTACGCGGTCTGCCGTAGGTTTGCTGATGACAGTCGCTTGAACACGCAAAGAACATTGTTCCACAGTATGTCGTCCTGCAAGTAAGTGACCCGCGCCCCCTGTTGGATACTCACCAATGCGATACTCCGTCAGTTCGGGGATCAGATGCGCTTCAAAGGCATGACGTGTGCTACCGCCACTCACAATCGAACGATTCAGCCCCGCCTTGTCAAAGAGATGAAGCGTCTCTTGGAGTATCGGGCGTGCATCAGGTGCCGTAGGATAGCCCATAAAGCCCCGCAATTCCAGCCCCGGCGCTTGGTCAATCAGCTTCGCCAGTTCAACGGCTTCCGCAGCCGTCTGTACTCCTGTGCGATTCATGCCACACTCAATCTCGACAATAACACCCAGTGTGACACCCTTCTTCGCAGCAACACCTTCTGCCAGCCCGCGCACCGTGTAAGCCGAATCCGCCGCCACCGTAAGACGTGTCTGCGTTGCCAGCGCAGTCAGGCGATCAAGCTTAGTCTTGCCGATAATATTAAACGGAATCAAGATATCCACTGCCAGCCCACCCGACACCATCACTTCAGCCTCGCCAACCTTTTGGCAGCTCAGACCAATCGCACCCTTTGCCATCTGCATCGCTGCAATTGCCAGCGTCTTATGCGTCTTAATATGCGGGCGCAGTCCAATCCCATGCTCCGTATAATAGCGCTGATAGCGGTCAAGATTCTCTTCCAGCGCATCCAAGTCAATCGTCAGGGTTGGTGAATCCAACTCATCTACCCGCATCTCTACAATCCTTTCAAAATCCAAATCTTATGAAGTTCCTTGTTACAACCCTTCCTTGGAGCTTCAAGCTCCGAGGGAGGTCACCGCACGAGCTGCCTAACAGCATGCACCCCAGATACTACTCCCAAGGTACTACTCCCAAGGTGCAGCCATCGTAGGCGCATTTGCATAGCGCGCCATCTTCAGCGTAATTTTTCCACCACACCCTGCTTCCAAACGCACAGTACACCATGTGCCATTCACATCCAGCGGGGCATCACCAATTTGCGCCGAAAGGATCTGATGCTCACCATAGCCACCCCCTTGAATCACCACAACACGCGGCTCAGATTGGTTGAGATTCACCAAGTTGATCACAGTCTCATCTGGAGTCAACTTCTCCACCAGCGCAGCCACATCCTCAGGCAACCCTGCGCGCCGCTGGATTGGGTCAAAGTACCGAACCCGCGCTTGCAAGGGGAACGCATTAATCCCCGTGGGCAGCCCTCCCAACATCAGATGAATCAGCGTTCCAATCGTAGCGGGAGTATAGTGATTCGGATTGTCAGACAAACGCGTATCCAGCGTCAGTGTATCCTTCGTCACGCCCCCCTCGATCTTCCTGCGAATCGTCTCAAAATCCTTACTCATCGCCGCCACGGGGTACTCTGGATTCTCACCATTCAAGAACTGCACCCACGGATGATCCTTCACCCGTGCTCGGTCTTGCTCGCGCAAAGACCAATAATAGAGATCAAGCGCGCCATAGGCATAAGGTTCTGGCGTAAAGTGATACCAGCCTTCATCACCAAACATATGCGGATAAACAGTCACGCCATCTTCAACACGCGCCTCGGCATTGATCTGATCCAGCATCGCCCCCCACTTATCCACATAGTGCATATCACCCGAAGCAATGATCGCATTGCCAAAGCCGCGATAGCCCCACCACGCCAAATTGCGGTGCGCCAATTCGCCCGTCTGGGGAACTTTCACCGTAAAGCCCCAACCATAAACGCCCCCATACCACTTGCCATCACACTCGCCGCCAATCGAGCCATCCAGCCCAATATTCGAGGGAATAATGCCGCCATTTTCATCCATACGCTCGACCCATGCATCTGCATAGCCGATCAGCCACTCGCGATACTTCTCTTCGCCCGTCAACATATACGCGTTGAGAATCAGGCTCGTCGCCCCCATATTCACAGGGCTGTCACCAGCTACATCATTGTAATCTTCAAAATGCGCCACCATTTCTTCATGCGAGCGCTCGCCATGCAGCAGCACAAAGCGGTTCTCCACCTCAATCGGATCACCAGCCCAATCCAACCCGGTCGCCTTGCGCAACATTGGCCCGCGGCTACCATTAAACATGGAACGAATCAATCGCCGCTCCGGGTCATAATTCGGCGCGCCAGGATCTTCGTCCATGTAAAAGCCCGCAAAACGACGCACGCGTTTCTCAAAATTTTCTGCATTGGGGTTCGAAAGTCCCAGCAAGTTAAAGACCGACATCGACTCGCCATTGTGCAGCCAATCGCAAATCGTGGGGAACTCCTTATAATACATACCATCGCGCGCAAAATCCACCTCAGTGGTCTTCGCCTCAGTGTACTGTCGCACATGACCTTCCCACGCTAGTTCCGACATTTCGAGCAGACTATCCGCCCCACCCAGTGCATGCAACACAGGCCAATCCGCTAAATTTTCAATGGCATCATCCGGCCCATCATCCCCGCCCCAGCGCGGAATACAACGCAAATAACCACGCTCATCAAACAAATACTTAAAAAATTTCTCACAAGCATTGCCGTTAGCGCGCAATAACTCTCGCTCCAGCAAAGCCCAAGTGGGGGGTGCAACCGGTGTATCTATCCGCAATTGTGTCCGTCGAATACCTGTCACCTGCACGATCTGCTCCTTTTTATGCTTGGTTTCATCTGGAAAACAACTTTAACAACCTACCGTACAGCAAGAAGACGCTCACCCGCCAAACGCAAGGTCTCCAACTTCTTGGGAAAGGCAAAGCGCACACTCCCCTCCCCCAGCATCGGCTCGCTATAAAAACTACTCATGGGTACGACCGCCACGCCAACCTCTTGCGTCAGCCACATGGCGAAGTTCCAGCTATTCAAAGACGCCTGTGGCACAGCCAGCGAACGGTAATCGGCAATCGTGTAATAGGCACCTTCCGGCACAAATGCCTTAAACCCAGCCTCAACCAAATAATCCAGCAAAGTATCCCGTCGCTGCTGATACGACTCTGTGAGTTCAGCGTAATACGATTCAGGCAGATCAAGCGCGGAGACCGCTGCGGCTTGCAAGGGAGTAGGCGCGCAAATGGTTATGTAATCATGTACCCGCCGCACTGCCGATGCCAACGCATCAGGCGCAAAGATAAATCCTAAGCGCCATCCTGTAATCGCAAAGGTCTTGCTCAACCCACCGACTACAATCGTCCGATCTTTCAAAGCAGGATGACGCGCAGGCGAAACATGCACGCGCCCGTCATAAAGAATGTGCTCATAAATTTCATCAGTAATCAGCACCAAGTCATTGGCAGTCACAACCTCCACCAGCGCAGCCATCTCCGCATCATCAAAGACACGCCCCGTTGGATTATGCGGCGTATTGATCAACAAGGCCCGCGTGCGTGGTGTCACCGCAGCCGCCAACACATCTGCATCCAGCCGGTAATCTGGCGCAGTCAACGCCACCGGCACAGCCTTTGCCCCAGCCATGATCGCCGCAGGACGAAAATTCTCATGGGCAGGCTCCAACACCAACACCTCATCCCCTGGATTCACCACCGCTTGCAGCGCCACCACAATCCCTTCCGTAACGCCACAGGTCACGGTCACATGCACACCAGGGTCAAGTTCGCGATCCAGTTTAGGCGAGTAAATCTCCGCCAAGCGAGTTCGCAGCGGGGGATAGCCCCATGTCACCGTATACTGATTTTCGCCACCGCGAATCGCCGCCACTGCCGCATCCACAATCACCTGCGGCGGGTCAAAATCGGGATACCCCTGGCTCAAGTTGATGGCACCATGTTCATGCGCGTGGCGTGTCATCTCGCGAATAATCGATTCATCAAACTCATGGATACGTGCGCTAGGCTGCATCTTCTTTAACCTTTTAGCCCTTTGGCCGAATCTGGATCCAAATACAAAGTAGCGTTGCCCA
>JBBQIG010000032.1:0-16595 GCA_038324715.1 Anaerolineae bacterium
TCGATTGTAGAGCCATCAGTCAAGGGTTGAGTATAGAAGACCACTTCATAATTCGCCAATTCACCTGCTCTATAGACAAACTTGGCTGAGAAAAAGCGGGGGTCATCCAACCAGCGTATGAAGATAGGGTCGCCAGACCACATGGGTAGATCAGGCAGTTTATCGTTATCTACCCAAGCCAGCACACCTTCATTTGAATCTATCAATTCGCCGCTATACTCGTTGGCAACAAAGATGTAGGTGTACCAATCATCGCCTCGGCTAAACTGTGGAAAGGTGATAATGCCACGCAATACCGGATTGATCATGCGTAGCCCGCTCTCCTCCCACACCTCGCGGATCGCACACTCCTCTGGCGTCTCACCCGCCTCAATCTTGCCACCCAGCCCGTTCCACTTGCCCTCGTGCATATCGTTGGCCTTCTTGATGCGGTGCAGCATCAAGGTACGACCCTTTGCAGGAGTCCCTTCACGCACATAGCAGAGCGTTGCCACCTTGATCAAAAGCGCGCCAACTCCACTGCCAACTGGTAAATCTTCTCGGCATTTGGGCGATAGGCATCTTCCAGTGGTGGGCTAAAGGGCACAGGCACATCCAGCCCCCCCAACCGCGCAATTGGCGCATCAAGCCACTCAAATGCCTGCTCCGAAATCAGAGCCGCCAACTCAGCCCCCACACCTGCCAGCCGCGTTGCGCTATGCACAATCAGCACCTTGCCCGTTTTGCGTGCTGCCGCCAGAATTGCTTCTTCATCCAGTGGCTTGAGCGTGCGCAAATCCAACACTTCAGCCTCAATTCCTTCCTGCGCCAACCGTGTCGCTGCCTCCAACGCTTGATGCACCTGCGCACCATAGGTGAGTATGCTCAAATCGTCACCCGAACGCGCCGTGTTGGCTTTGCCGATGGGAACCACATAATCACCAGCAGGGACATGACCCTTGAGCGAGCGATAGAGAGGTTTGCTTTCAAAATAGATGACTGGGTTGTTGTCGCGGATGGCAGAAATCATCAGCCCTTTGGCATCGGCGGGTGTTGCTGGCGCAACCACCTTTAATCCTGGAGTATGGACAAACCACGCCTCTGGATTTTGGCTATGAAATGGCCCTGAACGTAGCCCGCCATCACTCGGTGCGCGGATCACCCACGGCACAGCCCCCTTCCAGCGATAATAGTTGGTTGCCGCGTATTGCACAATGCTGTCAAAGGCGCTCGTAATAAAATCGCCAAATTGCATCTCAATCACTGGACGCAGCCCCATCAATGCCATGCCAGTCGCCGCACCGACAAAGCCCAACTCCGCCATTGGCATGTTGAGCACGCGTGCGTTGCCAAACTCCTCGCTCAGCCCCTTCGTCACCTTAAACGCACCGCCAAATGGCCCCTGCACATCCTCGCCCATTACCAACACATTGGGGTCGCGCGCCATCTCCTCAAAGAGCGCATCCGTGATGGCGGCAAGATAGGTTAATTCGCGCGTCTCCTGGTCAATCTGTTCAACATCAGCAAATCCATAATTGGCATTCACAACGGGTGCGCCCATAAGCGAGTTCCTCACGCTGCAACTAAAAGTTTTGATCAACCTCGTGAAAGGGAGAATTACGGAGCGTAAACCCCATCACTCACCGTCTCTGGGTCAGGCATGGGACTTTGCTCGGCAAATTCAATCGCATCCGCAATTTCTACTTCGCAACGATGTTTGATCTCGTCGATTTCAGCCACATCAGCGATCCCCTCTTCAAGCAACCTGCGCTCAAACAACTCAACAGGATTGCGCTTCTCCCATACCTCAAGCAATTCACGCGGCACATACTCAGCCCCATCGTGGATTGCATGACCCATCATCCGCATCGTCTTGCACTCAATCAACGTCGGCCCACCGCCTTCGCGCGCCTTCTCTACCGCTTCTTTGGTAACGGCATAGATGGCTTCCACATCATTGCCATCCACAATCAAGCCAGGAATACCATAGGCAGAAGCGCGGTCAGCAATGTTCTCCACAGGCATCTGCTGATGTAACGGCGTCGAATAGGCATACTGATTATTCTCAGCAATCAGCACGAAGGGAGCCTTATGCACAGCCGCCAAGTTCAGCGACTCATGAAAGAGACCTGTGCTGCTGGAGCCATCACCCACATAGGTCATCGACACCCGCTTCTCATTGCGATAGACAAAGCTCATGGCAACTCCAACCGCAACAGGCAAGGAATGGGGAAGATGGCTAATAAAACCGACGATGTTCAGATTCAAATCACCTGCGCCATGCAAGTTCACATCGCGCCCCCCACTAACGCCCGTAGCACGCCCTAACATCTGGGCAAAGATGCGCCGCGGGGTCATGCCGCGCACAAAGTAGCACCCCATATCGCGATGCATGGGCGCAACAACATCATCAGGCGCAAGTGCATAGCCCGTGCCAACACTAATCGCCTCATGCCCGCGCTGGCTAAAGACGCCCCCTAATCCACGCCCTTGTCGCCAATAGGCAACCATGGAATCATCGTAGGTGCGCGTCAGACGCATCCAATAATAGAGTTCAATCTTTTGCACAGGACTCAGCGTAAATTTTGCATTGTCTTGCAGGTTACTCTGACTCATATTTGCCACCCCCTACTCCTGCTTCGACCACCAGAGCCAGGATATGTGCAACCACCGCCTCAATCCCCATATACGATGCATCGATCACCACCGCATCATCAGCGGCTCGCAATGGCGAAAGGGTGCGTTCGCTATCAATCTGGTCACGTCGCAAAATGTCGGCGAGTACCTGAACATATGCAATTTCCTTGCCCTTGCTCAAAAGCTCCCGATGGCGGCGGCGCGCCCGTTCCTCTGCACGGGCATCCAAGTAGATTTTAAGGGCAGCTTCGGGCATAATCACCGTGCCGATGTCGCGGCCTACCATGACAATGCCTGGCTTCTCGGCTTCCCCATCTCCATAGCGCAGACCGACCCGCTTTTGTTGCAGACCGAGGGCAATACGCACCCGCTCATGCGCCGATACCATTGACACATGCTGATCCACCTCTGGACGGCGAATCTCAGAGGTGACCTCCACGCCATCCACCAGTACAACGCTATTGCGCCCATGTTGATTGAGATTGCGTGGCGGCAAAATATCCATATGTAACACTTCCGCCAGTGCGCCGACAGCATTGCCATCATCAAGCGCCACCCCTTTTTGCAACGCAGCCCATGTAATCGCACGATACATGGCACCCGTGTCAAAATACAGGAAACCCAATGCCTGGGCTACGCCATACCCCACTGTACTCTTGCCCGAGCCAGCCGGACCGTCAATGGCGATGACGCGGGGAGACAACCACAGCCCCCATTGCTGGGCTTCTGTCAGCGTATCAGGTGCAATCTCCCCCAGCCGCACAGCCGCTTCCGTACTGCCATTCATCTGCGTCTTCCTCAATGCTAGCCGGACATTGCCCAGCAGAAATTCTATCTGATCAGCGGGGCCGGGGGCGAGAACGATTCCCAAAGGTGCGCGGTGGACGAGGCGGCATATCATTCCCAGGATTCGCGCGGCGACGCGCCGGGGCGGGCTTCTCTTCTGGCTTCTCAACAACAGCGCGCCCACCTTCACGCAGCGCGTTGCGCAGATCAGCGACCTCGCGGCGAATCAACGGCACATGTTGACCAGACGGTAAATCGCCCAAGACCAACGGCCCAATCGCCCAACGCACCAAGCGCAGCGTGGGAAAACCAACCGCGGCAGTCATATGCCGAATCTGCCGCTTCTTGCCCTCGCGCAGGATAATTTCGAGCCACACCCCATTTGTAGGCCCAGGAGCAAGCCGCATTCCATACGGCAGCGCAGGAACCACACGGACTTGGGCAGGTGCAGTGATACCATCAGGTAACTCCACCCCAGTCCGCAACGTTTCCAAAGCACTCACAGGAGGTCGATCTGAAACCAATACATAATAGGTCTTGGGATGCTCATAGCGCGGATGGCTCAACTTGTTCGCCAAATCCCCATCATCCGTCAGCAAGATCAACCCTTCGCTGTTCAAGTCCAACCGTCCTACTGGGAAAAGTCTGCGCATATCAGGAGGCAACAAGTCGGCAACCGACTGGCGACCGCGCATGTCACCACCGATGTCACTAATCACGCCACGCGGCTTGTGCATTTTAATGTACACTTGACGCTTGGGCTGCTGAATCGGCTGACCGTCAACGGTGATCTGCACCACATCAGGATCCACCTTGGTTCCCAATTCTCTCACCGTATGACCATTTACCTTCACCCGACCCGCCACAATCATCTGTTCCGACGTGCGCCGGCTGGCAACGCCAGCCCCCGCCAAAATCTTTTGCAATCGTTCTTCGGCCATTTTAACGTACCACCAAGCTCTGTTCGCCAATCAATTCTGTGCCTGCCCACCACTCCAATACGCCCACTTTAGTTCCTGGCGTAAGCGTTTCCACCGCTGGCAGTTGAATACGGCGAAAATTATGAACCTCCGGCACTCCCGGAAGATGCTGAAGCACTGTGGGTGCTGCACCCGTCGGCTTCATATACCAAATCCTTCCACTCTCATCTGAAAACCGGTTAATAATCGACAACTCGCGGCTATCCACCACACTCCAGGCATAAGCAGCGCGAAAGGCATTGTAAAGAAGCTCTGCATCTTTATAACGTGCCTCGCTGCCCAATATTACCAAGAAAATTGTCCGTCCATCCTGTTCGACACTGCTCACCAAAGACTCACCGGCTTCATCGGTCGTGCCGGTTTTCACACCTGTCACGTCCTCAAAGCTACTGAGCCACTCATTCGTACTAATCAAGTCATGGCCGTTCCAGCGGATACGTGCCGTCCCCACCATAGACCGAAAGAGCGGATAGTCCCAAAGCACGCGCGTCAACGTGAGTAGATCCGCAGCACTGCTAGTATGGCCTTCTGCATCCAGTCCATGCAGGTTGACAAAATGTGTCTGCGCCAGCCCCAACTCCTGGGCACGGCTGTTCATGGCAACCACAAAGTCATCCACGCTTCCCCCCACATGGCGCGCCAAGGCAGTCGCAGCATCATTGCCACTGGGCAGCAGCAGCCCCCACAACAAATCCGTGACGGTCACCAAGTCCCCTGCCGCCAAGCCCATCGTTGCGCCCTCGACCAAATCTTCAGGCTCAATACGCACCACGGCACCAAAATCGCCTTTTTCTAACACGAGCAGCGCAGTCATCAACTTGGTCAAACTAGCCGGGGCGCGCACAGCACTGCTATTGTGTTCAAAAAGGACTCTGTCACTGCTTACGTCATAAAGCAAATAACTCTTTGCCGAAAGCTCAAGAGGTTGCGCTTGATCCGCCCATAAACGCAACTCACCCACCGACAGCCGTGTCGTAGGAGCAATCTCGCGATCCACCAAACGGGGCGGGCCAAAACCGCATAAAAAGAGCCATGTACTAAATATCAGAAGCAACCAAATGCGCTGCGCGCTCAATTGCGCCTGTTTGACGGTTGCAGGCGTACCAAATACAATAACCCTCGTGCACGGTCTTGTGCAGCCGAGCAAGCGATGGATCATCATTCAGTTCCACGCTATTCTTTGGCTTCAGTATCTTGGCAAGAGTAAAGCGTATCATGCAAAGGCTCACGTAATTCACAAAAGAAACGTGCCGCGCAATACACGCCGAGTAACCATACTAACAATTGCTACCGCAACTTCATGCGTAATTCACGCATAAAGCATCATAAACAAATCATCACAAACTAACCATCACAAACTAACCATCACAAACAACCGTGATAGAAAATGAGGAGTAGACAGTGCCTCTCTACGAATACTTCTGTACATCGTGTCAACATGCTTTTGAGACCATTCGACCCGCGAAAGAGGCAGATGCACCTGCCGAATGTCCCGCGTGCCAGCACGCCTCCTCGCAACGAATTCTATCCTTATTCGCAAACAGCGTCAAAACCAATGGTGGGGCCTCGGCTATGCCTATGGCTGGCGGTTGCTGTGGCGGCGGCGCGTGCGGTTGCCACAACTAACCTACTACTCAACAACAAAAGAGTAACAAAAAGCCTGGGGCAAGAAATTTTCCTGCCCCAGGCCCTCTCATTTCAACAATCTCCAGCTACATCGTACAACCTATAGCCGACCTCGTTGGCAAACTTACTGCCCCCCTGCTGTAATCTCAATCTCGGCAGGTTGATAGTCAGCACCCGTCGTATCTTCCTCAATCCCTTCCAATGCCGCCTCAGCAAACTCAGTGACATAAGCCCCTTCCGTGGGTGGTGCAGCAATGACACCAAATTGCACAGCAATATCCGCAGTCTGCTCAAAGATCGCCGGATCCATCTGTCCAATACCCGCAGTAGAAGGCCAAATCAAATTATTGACTTCGTTCATCATCCAAGTCTGGTGTCCACGTGGCAGCGCAGGCCCTTGCTCCAACACATAGTCAACACACGCATCGACGTTATCACGGCAGAAGATCCAACCGCGGAACGAAGCGCGCAGGAAACGAACGGCAATATCTTGATTTACCTCATCCGCCAACCACTCTTCGGTAGTAAAAATGCCATCCTGAAGCATGGCAGTGCCTTCTTCATTGAAGTCAATCACGTTCAATTGCTCCAGTTGGAACAACTCGCCTGTCGATGGGTCAACTGTCTCCAATACCTGAGCCAACTCATTGTACGTCATGGCAGCAGCAGCATCCACCTGGCGCTCAATCAACAAGTTCATGTCGAAGGGCTGTTGCACCAATTCAATATCGGTGTCCTTGTCAATGTCGTACTTCGCCAAGGTCGCCAACAGTTCAAATTCGTTGCCACCAAACCAGACCGCCACACGCTTACCGCGCAGATCTTCTGGTGAGGCAACATCGCTATCGGCCCATGAAATTTCGCGCATGGCGCTGCGCTCAAAAATCTGAGCAATATTAACCAGGTTCGTCCCCTGTTCGCGTGCAGATAGCAGGCTTGGCACAAAGTTAATACCCACCTGCGCCTGCCCACCTGCAACCACCTGTTCAGGCACAATATCCGGCCCACCAGGGTTGATGGTCACATCCAAACACTCATCCTCATAATAGCCTTCACCCGCAGCAGCATAATAACCAGCGAATTGCGCCTGCGCCACCCACTTAAGCTGAAGAGTGATGGGATCAGTGGTGGCACATTCGGTTGCAGCCACATCGCCCGCCTCAGCTTCCGCGGCAGGTGCGTCCGCAGGTGCTGCTGCCGGAGCAACACATGCCGTTACTAGTGTGAGTACAAGCAAAATTCCAAACAACATCGAGCTATGTCGCATAAATCTCTCCTTAGCTGCCCTAAACAAGTAACTGCAAACAATATAAGACGGTATAAACCGATGAACCCTAATCAACAGAAGCATCCACTTCGATTATTCTTCTCGTCGCTGCGAAATATGCCAGGGCATAAGCGCCCGCTCGACAAGCACAATCGCCAGGTAAAAGCTGATTCCCACCAAGCACGCCACCACAATCGCCGACCACGCCTCAGTCGTATGCAGAATGTTCGCCTCAGTCTTAATGTAGACGCCTAAGTATTTAACCGAGCCGCCAAAGAACTCTGCCACAATTGCACCGATCATGCTCAAGGTTGAACAAATTTTGAAGGCACTAAAGAGATAGGGCAACGCGGTTGGCACACGCAGTTTGGTAAAGGTTTCCCACTCACTGGCAGCATACGAGCGCATAAGCTCTACTTCTGCTGCAGATGCCGCAGTCAACCCACGCACACCACTCACCAGCGTCGGAAAGAAACACATCAGCGCCACAATCGCGATCTTCGAACCTTCGCCAATGCCAAACCAGACAATTGCCAGCGGAGCCAATGCCACAATCGGCACAGAGTTACTCGCCACAGCAAAAGGCACCAGCACGTCAGAAAGCGTGCGCGACCGTGCCGTAATCATCGCCACAACAATGCCTCCACTACAACCAATGGCAAAGCCGATGATCGCTTGGCGAAAGGTGTTAAATCCATAAAGCAGCAACATGCCTGCATCGGCAACAAAAACAGAGAGAATAGCACTCGGCGGCGGCAAAATGAAAACAGGCACTTGCATCAGCCGCACCGCTGCCTCCCACAGCAACATCACCACGACAAAGACCAGCACCGGTGCAAGCCATCGATTGTCGCCATCAGCTCGCTTTGGGACTACGCCTGTCGCATCCACAGCCGCAGGTGCTGCCACAGGAACCCCCATACTCATACATCTCCTCCCAACGGCAACGTACCACTCCCGACAAATTCCTCTTTCAACGTCTCTCGCACTTGTGTAACCAACTCAAAAAAGCGGTCACTCTCGCGTGTTTCAAAGGTGCGTGGGTAAGGCAGATCAACGGGAATAACGGTAGCAATCTTGCCGGGGCGCGGCGTCATCACGACCACGCGCGACGAAAGAAACACTGCTTCGGCAATACTATGCGTGACAAAGACCAACGTCTTGTGCGTCTTTTCCCAGATATTCAACAATTCCAAATTCATGCGCTCCCGCGTAAACTCGTCCAACGCGCCAAAGGGTTCGTCCATCAACAACAACGCTGGATCAAATGCCAATGCTCGCGCAATCGACGCCCGTTGTTGCATGCCACCCGACAACTGCCAGGGATAATGATGTTGAAAATCCTTCAATCCCACCATTTCCAGCATCTGCAGCGCCCGCGTCTTCCACTCAGCCTTTGCTCCGTGCATCACCTCCAGTGGCAACTCCACATTCTTCAACACGCTTCGCCACTCCAGCAACGTAGGCGACTGAAAAACAAAGCCATAGTCCCGATCCAAGCGTGCCTGACGCGGTGACTTCTCCAACACACTTACGCTGCCACTGCTAGGCGAGATCAAATCAGCAATGATGCGCAGCAGTGTAGACTTGCCGCACCCCGAAGGCCCAACAATGGAGACAAACTCACCCTGGGCAACGTCCAGCGTTATATCTTGTAGCGCAATTGTTCCGCTACCCACTTCACCAAAGGTTTTATTAACCTGTTCAATTTTGATCATAATTGGTTCTGTAACGGGCTGTGCATCCAAGCCTATTCCTACCCCTCTAGCTCACAACTCCTGAATCATTACACCTATGAGGCTAATCCTCACGAATGGGCGCACGCCAGCGCACAACCCACCGCTCCACCAACGCCACAATTCCATAGAAGACCAGCCCCAGGAGTGCAGCCATCAAAATGGTCGCCCACAAGAAGCCCGGATTAAAGGTGTTATATTGCGAACCGATCACCAACTGCACCCCCAGCCCGCGCGTTGAACCAACCGGCAATTCACCGATGATAGCCCCAATCACGCTGGCAGTCGCCGAAATTTTCAATGCCGTAAATAGAAATGGCACAGACGCTGGCAGTCGTACCTTGAAGAATATCTGCGCTTTGCTGGCAGCATAGGAGTGCATCAACGCCAACTGATCTTGATGCACCGAGGTCAATCCGCGCAAGACATTGATGGTCACAGGAAAAAAAGTGAGGTAAGCAGCAATAATCGACTTAGCAAGCCAGGGCGGTGCCCCCATACGCCCAATCCCCACCACGATCATCGGGGCGATTGCAATAATCGGCACAGTCTGTGACGCGATCACATACGGCAGCAGCCCCCGCTCGGCGGGCTTCACATGCACAAACAAAACCGCCAACAAAAAGCCAGTTACCCCTCCCAACACAAAACCCAACACAGCTTCGCCGCCCGTATAGAGTGTGTCGCCCAGCAACACCCACAACGTCATGCCTTTGGGAGTTGGACGCGCCAGTGCCTCAAAGATCGAAAGGATATGGGGCAACTTATAGTCAGGCAGGGCAAACAACGCTTTTGCCCCTTCCCACAGCACCACCAAAATCACGACAATCGCCACAAAGGCAACAACGCGACGTACTTGGTTGCCATTGCGAGTGGATTGGCGAGATAATGCGCTGTCTGCAATCGCCAAAGACTTAGCCATGTGGCACATCCAGAGCAGTGCGCGCAGCTTCCACAAGTTCAAACAAGCGATTCGGGCTTAATGGAATTTCTAGGATCTCCAGCTTAAATTCAGAGAGTGCATCTTCCACAGCCTGGGCAAAGAGAGGCCCCACTGGAATCGCGCCAGCCTCGCCCGCGCCTTTAATGCCTAATGGATTCAGCGGCGACGGAGTCGCCACATGGTCGGTCTCGATATGGGGCACGGTATCAGAGGTGGGCAGCAGGTAATCCATAAACGAAGCATTGAGCAATTGCCCATTCTCATCCCAAACCAACTGCTCGTAAAAGGCATTGCCAATCCCCTGCGCCACACCGCCATGGATTTGGCCTTCCAAGATCATTGGATTGATGACAACGCCACAATCATGCACCACCAAATAGCGTTTGATCTCCACCATCATCGTTTCGGCGTCAACTTCCACAATCATGGCATGGACACCAGAGGCAGTAGCTCCCCGCTCTGGGCCAAAATAGTCAGTCGATTCTAGTCCTGGCTCGCTACCTGGACGCACAGCACCACGTAGCGGATTCGACCGCGCGGCTAGCTCACCCAAAGGTATTGCACTCTCAGGCGATCCTTTAACGCGCACGACACCGTCCGACAGTTCCAAATCTTCCTCAGCCACTTCCATTTCATCGCTGGCTTTGCGTAAAATCTTTTGACGCACAGAAACCGCTGCCGCATGAATTGCATTTCCAGCGACCACCGCCCCACGACTGGCAAAGGTACCTGCGCCCCAGTAAAACTCTGCGGTATCACCCGTAACCAAACGCACATTCTCCACCTCCACGCCCAACTGCTCCGCAACTATCTGTGCAAAAGAGGTATAGTGCCCTTGACCTTGCGTACCAATACCAGTCGCCACGCTCACGCGCCCACTCACCTCCACAGTGACCTTTGCACCTTCATAGGGGCCAATTCCCGTCCCCTCCACATAGGTCACCAGACCCAACCCCACATGCTTGCCTTCCGCTCGCAATCGTGGCTGCTCCTCCTGCAAAAAGCGTTCATAGCCAATCAACTGCACAGCTTTGTCCATCGCCTCAGCATAGTTGCCACTGTCGTAAATTAAGGGAGCAAAGTCTTGATAGATAATCTCGTTATTATAAGGGAATTTCTCTGGCGGAATAAAGTTGCGACGGCGAATCTCCACTCGATCTATGCCCAGTTCACGCGCCGCAATATCCAACAGCCGTTCCATCACAAAAACGCCATGCTGTCGCCCAGCCCCGCGATAGGGAGTAACAATCGGCTTGTTGGTAAAGACAGCGTGGAATTCCGAATAGTAGTTAGGAATATCATATTGACCCAACAACGTACACTGGCTGTTGATGGGGACGGTCAAGCCATAGGGTGCATAGGCACCAGCGTCATGCAAAAAAACATCTTTCACCCCTAAGACGCGCCCATCTTTGGTCAGTGCAATCTCAGCCTCATGCACTTGACCGCGCTCCTGCGTGGTGGAAAAGAAGTTCTCGTGCCGATCCTCTATCCACTTCACAGGCCGATCCAGTCGCATACTAATCCAGGGCAACAACACTTCTTCGGGATAAAACATCATAATCTTGGGGCCAAAGCCGCCGCCAATAAAAGGGGCAATCACCCGAACCTGCTTCTCCGACAACCCCAGCATGCCCGCCAACCCGTTGCGAATCGAAATCGGTGCTTGCGTAGTATCCCACATCGTCAACTGCTCGCTCTTGCCATCCCAACTGGCAACGATGCCACGATTTTCCATCGCCGCCGCAGTGCCGCGGTCATAGCGAAAGGTGCGCGCAATCACCACATCTGCCGCATCTAGTGCCGCCTCGTAATTGCCCTTGTGCTGCACTAGATGCGCATTCAAATTTTGCTCAAGCCCTTCATGGATCAGCGGCGCATCCGCTCGCAGAGCTTCTTCGATATTGATCACCGCAGGCAATGGCTCATACTCCACCACCACTCGCTCCGCAGCATCCTCAGCTAAATAGCGACTCTCTGCCACTACCACCACAATCGGCTCACCCACATGCCGCACTTTCCCCTTTGCCAGGGGCACTTGCGTGCGCTGATGAAAAACGTGACCTTCAACGGGCGGCGGCGGCAAAAGCAAAGGCCCTGGCTTCCAATAATCACCCAAATCTTCCGCGTTGTAAATTGCCACCACACCAGGCATCGACGCAGCCACGCTTGTGTCAATGCCATGTATCCAGGCGTGGGCATAATTGGAGCGCACAAAGGCCACATGCAAGAGTCCAGGCAAGTGCACATCGTCCGTAAAAAGTGCCTGACCTGTCAGCAAGCGCGGGTCTTCATTGCGGCGAATCGGTTTTCCGAAATAGCGTGTTGCCATAGTCTTCTATGCGTGTGAATGAGGGGGTAAAGTTGCAGATAACTCAGCGGAAACCTCTGTTGACATGGACTCAGCGGCTAGTTTCACCGCCTCGACAATGTTCTGGTAACCAGTACAGCGGCAGATGTTGCCAGAGATAGCAGTGCGGATCTCTACTTCAGTAGGGTGTGGGTTTTCTTGTAGGAAGGGTACCAGCGTCATCAGGAAGCCAGCCGTACAATAGCCACACTGAAGCCCATGCTTCTCTCGAAAGGCCGTTTGCAGCGGATGCAGCTCTTGCATGGAAACGCCTAACCCCTCCACCGTGATTAGCTCATGCCCATTACTCTGCACCGCCAACATGATGCAAGAACGCACCGACTGTCCATCCATCAAAACGGTACACGCTCCACAGGAACCATGTTCACAGCCCACGCGCGTTCCAGTAAGATTCAACTCATGGCGTAAGAAGTCACTCAGGAGCAGGCGCGCTTCTCCCGTGTGGGTCACTTGCCGACCATTGACAGTCACTGTGAAGGTGACCAAAAATTCACTCTCTTTTTCCACGATCCGTTCCAATCCCGATACAATTTCAAACGGCTAGCAAATCTTAGCCCAATGCCACGTCTGCGCGCACAAATGCCTCAGTCAATGCGCGTCGTCCTAAAACCTGTGCGAGGTGACGCCGATATGCGGCACTGGCATGAATATCGCTGGGTGGGTCTAAATCCACCTTACCAGCTTGCTCGGCAGCTTCACGAATCAACGCGTGAGTTGGCATCTCCCCCACCAGCAAATTCGCAGCATGCGTCGCCATCACTGGCCCTTCCCCAACACTAAAGTAGGCAAGCCGTGCATGGCTGCATCGCCCTCTTGCATCCACTTCCACATGTACCGCAACCCCCACCAGTGCATAATCGCCATGACGACGTGCAATCTCTTGAATGGCAAAGCCACTACGCGCCGCTTGCGGCGGCAGTTCAATCTCCATGAGCATCTCATCGGGCGCAAGCTCAGTGGCAAAGAGTCCCACATAGAAATCTTGCACCTCAATCGCGCGTTCCCCATCAGGGCCGCGTGCAATCAGCATCCCCCCCAGCGCCGAAATTACTGCCGGCAACTCTGCCGCAGGGTCTGCATGAGCCAAGCTCCCCCCAATCGTCCCGCGATTGCGAATCTGCACGTGGGCAATGTAGGGCATAGCAGCGGTAAGCAACGGCACGTGCTCGGCAATCAATGTCGATTGCTCCACCTGTCGCTGCCGCGTCATCGCCCCAATGCGGATACCACCCTCAGCAGTTGGTTCAATATAGTCAAAATCGGGAATACGATTCAGGTCAATCAGCACACCCGGTTGGGCGAGCCGAAAATTCATAGTTGGAATTAGGCTTTGGCCGCCCGCCAGCAACTTGGCTTCATAGCCATAGTGTGACAATGCGTCCAAAGCCTCATCCATTGTAGTGGGTGCAAGATAACGAAATGGAGCCGGCTTCATGCCGTGATGGTCTCCTTAATGTTCCCTAAGTAACTGAACCCTGAGCATGTGGGTGCTACTCTTCCAAGAAAGCCACCGAGCGGCAGAAGGCTGCTTCCCCCCCCTTGAATTTCCAAGGGAAGCAACCGATCTTCATGCGCCGGTTCTGCAATTCCGGTGCGCCAATATCGCCTCCCATATTTTCGACATGTACACAGTTATGCGGGAAAAGTGCATTGTGGGTAAGTTGATAGGCTGAATCAGGGAACAAAGTATCAATCTGATCGGCACCAAACTTTTCTTCACACTGTGCGCGTACTTTCTTCCACTGCTCCAATGCGCCACGACCCAAGAAGCGACCTATGGGCAAATTCATGGGATGGTCTGTCGAAATCATATCCACACCCCACAGCTTGATCTTCTTCTCAATCAGCCACGGTACCAGGTCAAAGTGCGGGCCTGGGTGACGCAAGATATATTTCTCTTCATCCGGTGTTGCGCCGAAATTAGCATACTCATGCCAACCCGTATGCAGAATCAAAATGTCGCCTTCACGCACCTCCACCCTATCCTCAATATCTTTTGGCGTAAAGATGTCCAGCTCACCCAAGTGAGTCAGGTCAACAATCACACCATCACCATAAAGCCATTCCAGCGGCAACTGGTCAATCGTCAAACCGCCCGTGACAAAGTGACGCGGTGCATCCAAATGCGTCCCCATGTGGTTAGAACTCATAATATACTGGGCATTCACGCCATGCTCAGACTTACGCTTAATGTACTTTACCTCAAAAGGTGGGTAGAAGGGCCAAGAAGGTGCGTCCTCATTGAGCGGTTGTGACAAATCAAATAGCTTCATGCGCTGCTCCTCTCACACGGAGTATAGGATGATGGACAAGAAAGTGATCCATGGTCATGACTAACTTTACCGCTTCCTTGGAGCTTCAAGCCCCGAGGAAGCTTCTAACACCTACCAATCTACCAGTAGCCTAAAACCCATACTGCTCGGCAAAAGCCACCAAAGCTTCCTCAAAAATCGCCATTGGCGGACGCACCAACCCCGCGCCAATTTGCCCCACGCCCGCATTCTTGTGAGCAATGCCCGTATTCACCCGCGGCGTAATTCCCGTCTCCACCACTTTACGCAAGTCAATTCCTGTTGGTGTTCCCCGAAAGTCCAACGCCGGAATCGTAAAGGACTTGTGCTCGGCAAAGGTGATCTCATACATCTCCATCGTCGCATCAATCGCGTCTTTGGGTTTGCCACTGACAAAGGTCACAATCGCCGGGGCTGCTGCCATGGCAAACGCGCCAATGCCCGCAGTTTCAGTAATGGTACTGTCGCCAATATCGGGATTGGCGTCGCTAAATTGAAAACCGGAGAAGTATAGACCATCAGGCACTTGTGCAGGAGCCGTAAACCAGCGTCCACCCAACCCGCTGACGCGAATGCCAAAGTCCGTGCCATTACGCGCCATGGTGCTGACAATAGTACTGCCTTCCACGTTGGCACCAGCATCACACATCGCCTTACACCCTGCCATCACAGGATTGAGCACCGCCAACGCATTGTCGCCCAAGCTTTGCAGAATGGTGGCTGCGGTCTCCCCGTCTGGTGCAGAACGTGCCACATGCGGAGCCAAAAGCTTTGTATAAAGCAGTGAAGCCGCCTTGTTACGGTTGTGGCCTTCATCGCCCATATGCAGCGCCTCAGCCAAAAGCGCACGAATATCAATGCCACCACTGGCGACAATCGCCTTGCCCAGTACGGGAGCCATCACATCATGCATCCAGCGCAGTCGATCTTGCACATCTTGCTGATATGCGCCATAGCGCAAGACCTTGCCATAGCCTTCGTTGAGATTTGAAAAGGCGCGGTTGCTATGTGTCAGATTTTCCACAATGTAAACTGCCATTGACGCCGAAGTCACCCCTGCCATTGGCCCAACCGCACCATATTCGTGACAAGGGGCAAATTCAATCGAACCGGAGGTCGCCAATGCTTCCGCTTCCTCTGCCGAGCTTGCCTTACCCTCAAAAATTAGCGCGCCCAGGATCGCACCACGCAATGGCCCCGACATGCGCTCCCACCCAATCGGCGGCCCTGCATGCAGGATCAGGTCATTGCGCATCCCTGGAATCACCTCGCGTGCACTACCCAACCCCACCAGCACAGGCCGCGCATCCATCATGGCCGCGGTCGCCTCTTGATTCGCTGCTTCAATATCTACGCTCATGGCTGCTCAACTTCTCTGTTAGCTATAGGTTTAATAGCGTGTAGGTGATGGAAATTCGCATATGTGATGCGTATTAGATGATAGATGATGAACAAGAGGAACAGAGCTACGCACGTTGTTTCATACGGGCCAAAATGCCCATCAACTTCTCATTTCCGCCCGCAGGAGGACGCCATTCCACATGAATTACACCAGCACCTTGAGCCGCTAGGCTAGTGGCAAAAGATTCCAGCCCTACGTTAATCGCAGCCAATGGTGCATGTAGGGCATCCACGGCTACCGGCACTCCGGCTGAGTCCGAACCCAATCGCGCGACCATCTCGCCCGCCAGATGCACAGCCTCCGCATGGTGCGTGGTCACCTTTGCACCAGCCTCATGCAGTTTTACCAATTGTGCATCCAGATTCTGCGGATCGTCCTCGGTGCCAATCACGGCAACGACCACCTCCAAGCGACGTCCAGCAGCGCGAGCCGTTGCCAACGCCTTGGCAATGGCAGGTGCAATCTCAGATGCAGGGTCTTCATGTGCGCCATAGCCCAACACCACATCCATCAGAATCACCGCTGTCTCTGGATCTGCGGCTTCCTGCTCCAAACGTCGGATACGCAATTCGTTGTC
>JBBQIG010000033.1:0-16475 GCA_038324715.1 Anaerolineae bacterium
GCATCGATCCGCGTTCACTGGATCTCAGCCTATACCATGTGCTGATCGAACAAGTCCCCATTCAGAAAGTAGTTACCTTAACCGACCGCATCGGGTTGGATGTTGTTCCATCAACCACGGATCTAGCCGGTGCGGAAGTAGAGATGGCGCGCCTGATGGCACGCGAAAGGCTCTTGGAGCGTGCGCTGCGCCCGGTATTGCCACTTTATGACTACATTCTGATTGATGAACCGCCAAGCCTGGGGTTGCTTACCATCAGTGGCCTAACAGCAGCCACCCACGGCGTCATCATCCCTGTTCAGTGTGAATATCTAGCCCTAGAGGGATTGAGCCTGCTCATGAAGACCATTCAGCAGGTACATGATGTTCTAAATGAGAGCTTATCCATCGCTGGGGTGGTGCTAACCATGTATGACAGCCGCACCAACTTAGGTCAACAGGTCGTTCAAGAAGTGCGTGACTACTTTCCCGACCAAGTATTCCAGACCATTATCCCGCGCAATGTACGTCTAAGCGAAGCGCCCAGTTATGGCAAAACCATTCTGAGCTATGCGCCAACCAGCGCAGGAGCCTTGGCCTATCAAGCATTAGCGCAGGAATTTATGCAGCGCGCAGAAGATCCATCGACCAGTTTAGTCAAGGTTTGACCCACCGATTCACCACGGGGAGAAACGCATGACAAACGGCAACAGTGATAATTCCACAAGCAACTTGAATACTGGCAGTAATTCTGCCAACAGACGGCGAGGATTGGGGCGCGGTTTGGGTGCGCTCATTGTAGATACACAGAAGGCTCCGCCACCTGCTTTTGAAACAGACGGGACAGGCGATTTGCAAGCAACAAACGACAATACGTCGGAAGCGCAAGGGCACAGGGTATCAAATGGGCGGCACGAAGGCCAAAGCGACGGAGCAAGTGAAGGAATACGCCAACTCCCACTGGATCAGATCTCGCCCAATCCGCAACAACCCCGTAGCCATTTTGATCCAACGTCGCTAGAAGAATTGGCTGCATCAATTCGCACGCATGGCATTCTGCAACCGCTGATTGTCACCATGAACCCGCATCAGCCCTCAAGCTATTGGCTGGTGGCGGGCGAACGACGCTGGCGCGCAGCACGTATAGCACCGTTGGAGAGCGTTCCCGCCATTGTTCGTGAAGCCTCACCGCTACAGTTGATGGAATGGGCACTGGTAGAAAATCTCCAGCGCGCCGACCTCAACCCGCTTGAAGAAGCAACGGCCTACCAAGCATTGGTGGAAACCTTCACCATGACCCAGGCCGAGATTGGGCAGCGCGTGGGCAAAAGCCGCGCCGCCGTCGCCAATACAATCCGCCTGCTCCAACTTCCGCTCGAAGCACAACAGGCGCTCATGGATGGTCGCTTGAGCGCAGGTCATGGTCGTGCCTTGCTAGCCCTGCCCGACCACGACACCATGCTAGCGGTATTGGCGCAACTCCTTGCACGCGGGTTGAGTGTGCGCCAAACCGAAGATTTGGTCAAGCAAATGCTGCTGCAAGCTGCCCAGCCAACAACAGCAGAAGAAACAGAGAACGAAGAAGCAGAGGAACCTGCAAACGATAGCCAACTTGCCCACATGGAAAATCACTTCCGTTCGGTGTTGGGAACGCGTGTTAATCTAAATCGCAATCGCGATGGCAGTGGCAAGCTCGTTGTTCATTTTTACAGCGATGAAGAGTTGAGCCAACTCTATCAACTAATTGCCGGTGATGATGAATTTTAGGCTACCTGACCTCCCCAGCGCAGAAACTCTGGGCTGGGGAGTGATTGGTGCCAGCGCAGTCGCAGCAGAAGAATTTGTGCCTGCGTTGAGGTCACTGCCTACCCTTGCCGATTCCAGGCGTTATCCTGCGCCCGACCGTTCCATTCTGGGCATCTTTAGTCACAGCGAACATCGTGCCCGTAGCTTTGCCAGCCAACATTCTATTGCCCACCTCTTCCTGAATCTGGCTGACCTGCTTGCCCAATCCTCAATCCATTGTGTCTACGTCTGCAACCATCCCCGCCACCACGCCCAAACTGTGCTGGCAGCATTGGCCGCGGGCAAGCACGTACTCTGTGAGCCGCCGCTGGCATTGAGTGTAGAGGAGGCACAACAAGTCGCCCATACCGCACTCAGTCGCGGGCTGATTTTAGCCATCAATTACACACGACGCGGTGATCCAGCGCTGCGAACCCTGCGCGAGTTGATTGCCGACTATACCATTGGTGATCTGTTAGGTGGACGCATCAACCACACAGGCCTACTGCCTACCGCGCGTCAGTCGTGGCGGCTGCGTCCCCAAGGGGGTGGAGTTTTACTAGACCGCACAGCCCACACAGTAGACCTCATGCGCTTTCTGCTGCGTGACGAGATTGAGACAGCCTACTCTGTCAGCACACAACAACTGCTTGGTGACCAGGTTGAAGAAGACCTACTTTCCAACTTCACCTTTCGTCGCTGTGGGCTTGTCATTCAAACCCATGACTCCTTCATCGTAGCCCACATCCCCACCACAGTAGAGTTCTATGGCAGCACCGGCGCACTCGTGGTGCGCCATTGTTGGCGCAACGACCAGCCCAGCGAGCTATGGCTCCATCGCCACGGTCAGACCACACCGATCCCAATTGCCAACACCACGCCTTTTTATGCAGCAGTGCAAGCATTTGTCCAAGCAGTGCGAACCCAAAGCGCCCCCTTGGCAGGCGGCTCGGATGGCGTGAATAATTTGGCAATCCTGCGCGCTGCTCAACTCTCACTAGGTCGTGGTCAACGAATCCCCGTCGCCCTCCCCATGCGCCCCGTCATCGATCGCGCCTTTTCTTAACTCCCTTACACCTCACCACTTCACTTACTCTCTCACTCATAAGATAAATACCTCTTCTAGACATAACTTTGGCTTCTAGGTCACAATGTTGATGGATTGTACAATGTATGCTAGCATTAAATGCAGTATGTGCAAGGCATGTACTAAGTTTTGCTCAGGAAACACCAATAAGAGCACCTGTTGCTGCTATTGAAGCAGCATTGCACAAGTCTTAACGATACGTTAAGTAGACGAGAGCAGCGTGAGCATCGGACTTCGATTAAACGAGTATGCGACTACACCGTTGTACAACATTAAAGCCGTCGTCCAAGCAACCGGGATCAGTCCCAGCACCTTGCGAGCCTGGGAACGACGCTACAATGTTGCCAGCCCCCAGCGATCTGACAGTGGTTACCGGCTCTATACAGAGCGTGACGTAGCGGTAATCCGTTGGCTCAAACTCCAAGTAGACGCTGGGATGTCCATCAGCCAAGCTGTCTTATGGCTGGAAAATCTTGTCAACACCGCGGGTGATATGGAGCACACGGTGCTGCCAATGAGTAGCAGTGCCACAACACCCCAGGACCCCTTGAATACAGGCAACGGTCTGCGACGGGAACAGAATGGCGACATTGATGCCCTCCAACAAGGTCTCATCAATGCGCTGATCAGTTTCAAAGAGGACGAGGCAGAAACTGTAATTGCCGAAGCTTTCTCGATGTATTCAGTAGAGCAGGTGGGTGAAAAACTGATCATGCCTGTGCTCATAGAGCTTGGAGAGCGCTGGCATCGAGGTGAGTTGAGCATCATCATTGAGCACTTTGCCACCAACTATTTAATTCAACGCATGGGTACATTGTTGCGCTTTATTCCCAATGGCACAGGCGGCCCTCTGTTGTGGGTTGGGTGTGCGCCATCAGAACTGCATGAAGTAGGTGCGCTCCTCTTAGCCATCTACCTACGCCGTCTGGGCTATCGCGTACACTATCTGGGCCAAAACTTGCCCATTGAAGATTTCACCAACGAAGTAAAACGTCAACAGCCTGCCATGCTACTCTTAAGCGCCAGCACGATTCCAGCGGCAGAGGAACTTGCCCACCTGACCAACAAGCTGGCTCAACTTGGTCAGGGTACGCCGGTTATTGGCTTTGGGGGACAGATCTTCAACCGCCGCCCCGATCTACGCGCCAATATTGTAGGAACTTACTTGGGCGCAAGCGCACAAGAGGCAGTTCAACACATTGACGAACTGCTCTTGGACAAAAATCGCCAAGCTAAAAAGCCACCAGAGACCAAGTCATGACCCAAACCACAAACGATCAGCCACTGCACTTTGCCGAATTTGAAGCGGAAATTCAAGAGACGCAAAGTGCGCTTCTGGCAGCAACCAGTGATCTCATCAGCCCTCTGGGTGAATTGGTGCGCGCACAAATTAAGCGAGCGAACCCACCGCTTCGTGGGGCGGTTGTGTTGGCAGTGGCTGGAGCAAAGTTGGATAAATTACAAGCAGATGCAGGTGACGCAAGTCGCCGCAAACGCATCTTGCTAGCGGCTGCACTGGAGATGCTGTATGTGGCGTTAAATGTTCATCGCCTTTTAGTCAACGCAGCAGTCACCGAGCAGAACGACGATGCACCATTGGATCGCTCGTTTGTCGGCAGTACGATTTTGGCAGGGGATTACTGTTTTAGCCGAGCAGCACAAATGGCGGCACAAACCGACCATCCGCAGGTGGTGGCAATTTTTGCACTTGCCCTGCAAACTGTCAGCGAAGGGCTTCTGCGCGAGCAGTTTAGCCGCGGTAACGACCATGCCCACCCGCTGAAAGTGGAAGCAGATGGTGATTATGACGCCCGTGTGTATAACCAGCAGGAATACTTCAGCGGCGATTATGATGAAACTCATGCGCTCTTACATTCAGGCGCAGAAGCCGCAGCCACACTGATTGCGTTGCCAGAAGCAGAGAAACAACAAGCAATTTCCCTAAGCCAAGAGCTTTCCATTCGCTGGACAGAACAAGCCACAAAATTAGCGGCAGGGGATAATCAGCTCATTGGCGATTGGGCGCAAACACTACCAAGTCGTTGGCAAGCACTTTACCACTGGCTTGCCCATCAAGAAGCGAACGAGCTTGCTTCCCGCGCAACTCCAGATCAACTCAATTAGTCTACCCTAATCTAAGCTCTAACAGGGGCAAAAGAATCTAAGCAAAAGCAAATCAATCAGGCGTCTAGGCTAGTCACGGCTAGTTCCAGACGCTTTTGTTTTGCCCACATTCTGTCTCACGGGGTTGAAAGTGGATTAACCTTCACATCATTGACCTTCACCTAATCAACAGCCTCTAGCCAATCCAGCGAATTTGTTCAGCCTAGTTCATCTAGGCAACAAAACAAGCTTTGTACTCCATTTCTCACACATCTTCGTAGCCTATAGAAGGTACAACCAATTCAGCATATATGAATGTACCCTACTCTGTACCTAGAGATAGGCACATGTACATTCAAATGCATTCCTCTCAGTGTTAATGTAATTCCAATACTTCACTAGCTTGATTCATACACTATGTTGATATCTTAGAAGGATGCAGATCCAGACGCAAACTGTTACGTCTAGATTGAGGCCTAGATAGAGATAGATTCATCTCTAGGTACAAACTCTAAGGCTATTCTCATCAAAGATAGTAGACAAATTAAACAAGATGAGGTTTAATACTGTATAGGGTTTGCACAATCTATGTTAAGTATCCTTTGTTATATGTAGAGAGTTACATGTAAGAGAATCAGTGGCAGCACACCTCGAATCAATAGCCGTCAACACAACACGGGCAAATAGTATAAACATGTGGATGACGGTTTACCTGAATAGGCTACTCGATACAACAGTTGCTCGGTTTAACAGTATGGAACAGAGTGGCAAGCAGCAACAGAGAAGTAAACAGACAAGCTGGATGGGTATGTTGGGCAAACAAGGGTGGCAACACCCCACAAGTGAGGAAGAAAGGACAGTTACAATGAACTTCGCTACTCGTGAATCAACTCGCGATTTTCAACCGTTCAGCTTTGCCTCCCCTGCAACGCAAAATAACGGTGCAATGAATACTGCCGTGGGTGCATCTAACCTAACGCAAGTATTGACAACGTTACGCGATGAAGATCCTGCCTTTAACAAGGTGATTAGCATCAAGCATTTGGGGCGTGGTGATGTTGTAGCAACACCAGAAGATTTGGCTCGCAAGATGTATATGCTAATGAATGGCAAAGTGAACTTGGTCTGCACAAACAACGAAGGCCGTCGCCTGGTCATTGCTACGCTCGATGCGGGCGCAATCTTTGGCGAAGGCGCGCTGGACACACCGGGTGATCCCAATGTGTTTGTCGAAGCGGCAGACGATGTATCGATCTGGGTTGTGCCCGCGAGCGAGGCTCGCAACATCACGATGCAGTACCCAATCCTCGGTTGGGGAATGCTCCAGACTTATGGTGAGCGACTGCTCCAGGTAGAAAACAGCCTGGAAGACGTAGCCTACAAGAAGCTTCCCGAACGATTGGCTATGTTGCTCTTGGACTTGAGCAACAATGAAAATAGCCTCATCAAAGGTGTAAGCCACCAATCGCTTGCAGACCACTTGGGCACCTATCGTGAGACAGTCAGCGCCATCCTACGTGATTTCAAGCGTCAAGATGTAGTCGAACTTGGTTATCGTCGCATTACAGTGATTGATGTAGAGGAACTCAAAGCCATTGCTGGCGTTTGGGAATGGTAAGCAGCAATCATAAATGACAGGCTGGAATGCCTTCCTTTTAATCTTCCTTATTAAATTAAATGTGTTAGGCATTTCGGCCTGTCCACTTCAGAAGATCTGTTGCACACAGGATGATGTAAAAATCGAGTCACTAAGCAGGTTTGGTTGAAGGCGTTGATAAAGTTAAAAATAACTAGTTGTAAGCAAGCATAAAGCGTCAAAAGATTCTTAAGAGTATAGGACACGAGTCCTGGAAGAGTCGGTCGCTCTATAAAAGAAGTTCTTGCAACTCCAATTCACAGTTGACGACAGCGGTAAGCGTTGCTATAATAGCCCCAGAGCCAAACGCCCTCACGCTCCGGTGTGGTCATCCTCAGTTTTTATATAGCCTTTTGTCCGCCTGGTACTATGTGCTTAGGACTCCACCGTTTGGTTTAATCTCTTGTAGAACATTGCAACAGACACTATGCGGTCGGTAGAAACTGCTTTCACGTAAGCAAGTACACCGCACAGATGTCGGGTTGGATGCGAGCATACTGGACACTGCTACATAAAGAAATTCACCTATTGTTTTTGGTTCACTGTCATAGTGACACCTTACAGCGCATCCACAGCGACCACAACTGACGTGTCTGAGCAACCCACGGTCATCATGACACAAAGTCTTTATGACATTCTGTGCATGACCTACTATGCCTGACACAGATCCTCATTTTGACATTCAAACATCTATTTAGCGCATGGTGTTTTTTGCCTGTCACAATGCACCACGCGCTCGCACCATACATAGCACGCATTGAAGATCATTGCATCATCGAACTTATAGAATTTTAGTTGGAATCTGAACGAGACCTCGCAACCTGGCCCATAAAAGCAAGCGCGTATACTGTTTGTCTGCAAACTTGACAATAACTAGACAGGGCGTTCATACGTCTTGTCCATTGAAACGTTAGACAACGCTAGCGCAAATGCATTGCAAATTTACTGCAAAAGGGCGCTATTCAGGTAAATTCATTTCAATTCGCACTTCAATTATTACAACCCACTTGGAAACTACTCTCGTCAAGAGAACGAAATAAAGGAAACAAAAATGTCCGAACAAATGACCACCATGACCATTTCGCAGTTGGATGCGCTGAACCTAGATGAATTGCGCGACATTGCGCGGGGGATGGAAATCTCTGGGTATACGCGCCTCAAGAAATACGACCTAGTCATCCGTCTCCTGCGCGCCAATGCCGAACGCCAAGGCTTTATCTTTGGGGGCGGTATTTTGGAGATTGTCCAAGACGGCATCGGCTTTCTGCGCAGCGACCATCTACTTCCAGGCGCAGAAGATGTCTATGTGAGCCAAAGCCAGATTCGGCGCTTTGGACTACGCACGGGTGACTTTGTCATTGGTCAAGTGCGCCCTCCCAAAGAGACCGAAAAATATCACGGGCTGCTAAAAGTTGAAGCAGTCAACGGACTTGACCCAGAAGAAGCCAAGCGCCGTCCGGTCTTTGAAAAGCTCACCCCCATCTTTCCAAATGAACAACTCATTACGGAAACGCGTGCCAATGTTATCTCCACGCGCATGATGGACTTGCTAGCGCCCATTGGCCGCGGTCAGCGTGGTCTAATTGTCAGCCCGCCCAAGGCCGGTAAAACTACCGTCCTCAAGCGCATTGCCAATGGAATCACCACCAACTACAAAGACGTCCATCTCATGGTTGTGTTAATTGGCGAGCGCCCCGAAGAAGTCACGGATATGGACCGCTCGGTGGATGCTGAAGTAGTAAGCAGCACCTTTGACGAGCCTGTGCAAAATCATGTCCGTGTGGCAGAAATGGCGCTGGAACGTGCAAAGCGTCTGGTGGAAAGCGAAAAGGATGTCTTTATTCTGCTCGACAGCATCACCCGCTTGGCCCGTGCCTATAACCTCACCGTGCCCCCTTCTGGCCGGACACTCACAGGTGGTATGGATCCCGCCGCGCTCTACCCGCCCAAGCGATTCTTTGGCGCTGCCCGTAACATTGAAGAAGGTGGCAGCCTCACTATTATTGCCACGACGCTAGTAGACACAGGTAGCCGCATGGATGATGTTATCTATGAAGAGTTTAAAGGCACAGGTAACATGGAATTGCATCTCACCCGTAAACTTGCAGAGCGACGCATCTTCCCTGCCTTCGACATTGAGCGCAGCGGCACACGCGCAGAAGAGAAGCTATTGGACGCCGAGACGCTGGCAAAGGTCTATACCCTACGCCGCATGATCGATGCAATGGGTGGCGGCAGCGAAGCTGTACTCCCAATCATCGAACGTCTGAGCCGCACGCGTGACAATCGCGAGTTCCTAGAAACACTGACAAAACGCTAAACGAATGACCTCATATTGCGATTGCGGATTGCTAAACAGCTGGAACTCGCTGTTTAGCACAAGGCAACCAGCTATCGTCCTGATAATGGTTGCCATTCGCCATAAGTTATCTCTAAAATCAACGCATTTGGCCTACGTTTCATCTACGTCAAACTGACGTTCTTCTCACACCCCCCTAAAATAGCTGAATAAGATGTTTATAGTAGGACATATCCGCCAAAAGTAGCTTGGCATCCAATAATGCAGCATGCTATAATCCATCAGCAGTAGCGAGCCAACAAGTTAAACATCTTGCCGCTAAAGTTCGCAGCGCACCTTTAGGCGGCACCTACTACTTCTAGCTTCGCATACACCGCTGCATGGAGACCAAACTATATGTCAGCAGACGCTAACTCAGCGTTTGGCGATGTTCTGGGCGGACAACGAGCACGGTCCCTTCGTCAAGATGATCGATTGGATAGTCCGGGCTTGCTGCCTCAGAATTATTTAACCGCCGAAAGTTCTATTACCCCATTTGATTCATCTCGGGGCCGTATCCCAACCTCTTCTACCTTCAATGCCCAAGCCACCCCCCTAACGCCTGGAACTGATTGGTTTGAGCAACCCGATCTTGTTCCTTCGGCAGTTGAGTTGTGGATTCAAAAATTGAAGCTCCAACTGAGCAACACTTTTGCCGACCAGATAACCCCCGTCCGGCTTGCCGGTCATATCTCGGTCTTGTTGGTGGCGACTACGGTCTTAGTACTGAGCAACATTGATATTCCAGACTTAAAATTCTCACTCAGCCTCTTTCCCAATAGCGCACTCCTGGGAACTAGCAACAGTGACCTGACCATGCACTTAAACAGCGTGTTGGCGCGCTCAGACGGTGCTTTCTCCAGCAACGAATCGCTCCAGCGAGCCGCTGTACCCTTCACCACCGTACACGTTGAACCAACGCCCGCCGTCATTGAAACGCACGCCTACACGGTGCAATCTGGCGATACGGTGTTGGGTATTGCCGAAAAGTTTGGCCTTAAGCCAGAAACTATCCAGTGGGCCAATCCTGGTTTGGAAGTCAATGCCGATGTGATTCGCCCTGGTGATCCCTTGACAATTCTACCCATTGACGGGGCACTGCATATTGTGACATCTGGCGACAGTCTGCTTGCGATTGCCGACCGCTACAAGGTCACAGTGGATGACATCATCAACTATGCACCCAATGGGTTGCTAGATGCGAATGCGCCACTCTCAATGGCAACCAAGCTGGTGATTCCCAACGGTGTGAAGCCATTCATCAATCAACAGGCTGTGACCTACACCAGCAGTGCAGCGCCAGCGAATGCCAAGATTGGTGGCGGCAATTTTGCTTGGCCTGCCAATGGCTCCATCAACCAACGCTTCTGGGGTGGTCATGCGGGCATTGATGTGGGTGCATGGACAGGCGCACCCGTTAAGGCAGCCGATGGCGGTTATGTCGCTTTGGCAGCAGGTGGTTGGAATGCTGGCTATGGGAACCACATCATCATCGATCATGGCAATGGTTTTTCCACCCTCTATGCCCACTTGAACAGCATCTTCGTCAAACCTGGCGAGAGTGTGGCTTCTGGACAACAGATTGGCAGTGTGGGCAACACGGGCAACAGCACAGGCCCCCATCTCCACTTCGAGATTCGCTACCAAGGCTCGCCACGTAACCCAATAAATTACCTGCCCTAACCCCCTATCTTTCTTATAAAACATTACAAAGAACGGCCCAGTGTGAAAATCTACACTGGGCCGTTTTCTTCATTTAGTACACTTCAATTTAACCGGACATGTTTTAACCGGCAACGCGGCTCTCATTACGCCTGAATGCCGCCCTCAGTCAACTGCCGTGGGTCGAGCAAACGATCCAACTCTTCTGCGCTCAAATCGGTGAGTTCCAAGGCTACATCTTTGAGTGAGCGCCCTTCTGCATAAGCTTGCTTGGCAATTTTAGCACCCTTCTCATACCCGATGATGGAATTGAGTGCCGTTACCAAAATCGGGTTGCGTCCCACCAAGCTAGCAATGTGCGCTTCATTGACTGTAAAGTCAGCGATAGCCTTATCCGCCAATACGCGGCTAGCCGCCGCCAACAGATCAATACTTTGACACAGATTATAGCCAATGACCGGCAACATCACGTTGAGTTGGAAGTTGCCCGACTGCCCCCCAATGCTAATGGTAACATCATTGCCCATGACTTGCGCACAGACCATCATCACGGCTTCAGGAATTACAGGATTAATCTTCCCTGGCATAATACTGCTGCCTGGTTGCAAGGCAGGCAACACGATCTCCCCAAAACCAGCGATTGGCCCGCTGTTCATCCACCGCAGATCATTGGAAATTTTCATCAAACTCACAGCCACGGTCTTTAACTGCCCACTAAGTTCCACCGCTGCATCCTGGGTGCTGAGACTCGCAAAGAAGTTAGAGCTTTTGACAAATCCAGCGCCACTCATGGCGGACAATTTCTCGGCAAAACGAGCAGCGAAATCAGGATGTGCGTTAATACCTGTGCCCACCGCAGTTGCGCCCTGGGCAAGTTCGGCAAGCCGCGGCAGTGTAGATTCCAGCCGTTGAATGCCATGCGCCACCTGGCTAGCCCACCCACCTAGCTCTTGGCTCAAACGGACGGGCATAGCATCCATCAAGTGGGTGCGCCCGGTAGTTACCACATGATCAACCGACTTGGCCTTCTCTACCAGCGTCTTGTGCAGATGATCGAGTGCAGGCACGAGATCCTCTGTGACCAAAAGATATCCACTGACATGAATGGCTGTCGGAATCACATCATTACTACTCTGACTCATATTAACATGGTCATTCGGATGCACCTTGTCTCCCAACTGCTGTGCCGCCAAGCTCGCAATGACCTCGTTGGCATTCATGTTGGTGCTGGTGCCAGAACCAGTCTGAAAGATGTCAAGTGGAAAATGGCGGTCGTGCTTGCCCTCGGCAACTTCGGCAGACGCATGTTGAATGGCCTCAGCCATTTTTGCATCCATCAAGCCCAGATCGGCATTCGTTGTCGCAGCCGCGCCCTTGATCATCCCCAGCGCACGAATCATGGCACGAGGGAAACGCAGGTCGCTAATGGGAAAGTTATCCACGGCACGTTGGGTCTGTGCGCCATAGTATGCATCTGCGGGGACTTGAATATCACCCAGACTGTCGCGCTCGGTTCGAAAGCTTTGCTCAGACATTTTTTCTCCATGGTTTTGAAGGATTGAATTATGATTTGTGGTTCATAGATTTTGCAGGCAAACTTGAGCATCAAGGGTCATCTAACGCTTATGATGCGAGCCTGTCTGCCCAAAATTTCTGCTTCAAGTAGCTAGCTGATGAAGTATTATGCTATGAGTATGCTATGTGAGTATGCTGTGTGAATATGTACGCTTATGATGCACTGTAAATAGATACTGTGAATAGAAAAGTAATTACCAAAATCCTTGCCTATGCAATTAGCGTCAAGAATTGCATAAACGTAAAGACAAGGCGCATCCATTGTATCATCTCAGATTTTGCCAAACAATTTGACACGCTCTCTAGGCTAACCTAGAATTTCAGCAAAGAAGTAGAGGAAATATGAGGAATCAGAGCAGATGAGTGAAACAATTCTAGTCGTAGAAGATGACCGGCGCATTCGCGATCTCTTGCGTCGGGGATTGATTTTTGAAGGATATAATGTAGAGCTAGCAGAAGATGGCGAGACTGCGTTGCGATTGACCCGTGAAAATGAACCCGATGCGGTGATCCTCGATCTGATGTTGCCGGGGATGGATGGTCTAGAGGTCTGCCGCCGCTTGCGTAACGCGTCTAGCGTGCCAATTCTCATGCTCACAGCACGCGACACAGTGCCCGACCGCGTAACTGGGTTGGATGCTGGGGCCGATGACTATATGGTCAAGCCTTTTGCCTTTGATGAACTGTTGGCGCGCCTACGTGCGCTCTTTCGCCGCCATCGTGTTGAAGTAGCGACCGATGCTGTGCGCTATGCCGATGTTACCCTGAACCCGCGCACACGCCAGGTATTTCGCGACAAAGATGAGATTCAACTAACCGCCAAAGAGTTTGATCTGCTCGAACTCTTTATGCGCCACCCCAACCAGGTTTTAACCCGTGAGTTAATTTACGAACACATCTGGAATTATGACTTCGGTGGTGAGAGTAACATTATCGAGGTTTATGTGCGCTATCTACGCACTAAATTAGAGGGCAATGGACGCTCGCGCCTGATCCAAACCATCCGTGGCGTGGGGTATGCCATGCGCGAAAGTTAACCATGCAACGCTTTCCAAGCAGAACATACCTCAACAAACGTTCAGGGACTTTTTACCCTCTCTTCATCTGGGACTCAACTGAGAGCGCGATCATGAAACAATGCTTCCGCAAGCCATGTCTCAACGTCGAATTTCTCAACAGCCCGTACCCATCGACTTCCCTATGACAATTCGTCTGCGGTTGACGCTTTGGTATACAGCGCTCTTGGGATCAACGCTGATCCTATTTAGTTTTATTTTCTATTCCACCCTGGCAGCAAATCTCTGGATGCAAACCCAGCAAGAAGCGGCACGCCAAGCGGCGGAAGTTGCCAATACCCTAACGCAACAGTTACAAGGCAACATCTTCATCTTCCGCACCAATCCAACACGTGTGCAATTTCCCGACCTCGATTTTTTTAGCAACTCGGCAGGCGTGCAGATCATTGACCTCAATGGCATGATCCTCAAGCGCAGCAGTAATTTGGGGCCTATGACCGTGCACAACTATGCACAGGCATTGCCCACCATCCGCAACGGCAAATCACACAGCTTCTACACCACCAGCGAAAAGAACAGTGAGCTCTTGGTCTACACAGTTCCCATCATTGCCAATCGTACGATTGTAGGTGCTGTGCAGATCATCAAACCAGTTGCGGGTGTCGAAAACACGCTCAGCCAAGTAAGTCGCTATCTCATTATCGGCACGGCTTTTAGTTTGATTCTAGCCGCAATTGTCGGTGCATTCTTAGCACGTCGCGCCCTCACCCCCATCGACACCATTACGCACACAGCAGGTGTCATTAGCCGCACCAAAGACCTAAGTCGGCGTCTAAACATCCCCAACGATTCCAGTGAGGTAGGGCAACTTGCGGCAACTTTTAACGAGATGCTCGACCGCATTCAGCAGCTTTTTCAGACACAGGAACGGCTCATTGCCGATGTCAGCCACGAATTGCGTACTCCCCTCACCACTGTGCAAGGCAACCTTGAGCTTTTGCGCCGCTATGCTGCCACCAACGCTCAAGACCCAGCGCGAGCCTTGCATATGGCAACCATGCTGCAGGAGACCATGACCGAGGCAGAGACCGAAACGGCGCGCATGAGCACCATGATCACCGATCTGCTCACACTTGCCCAAGCAGACAGCGGTGCGCTTCAATTGCAACATGAAATTGTCGAGATGGACACGCTTCTGCTTGATGTCTATCGTCAGACGCGACGCATTGCCCAGCAACGGCGCGGCCCACAGGCGCTGGAAATTCGGCTGGGCAGTGAAGACCAAGCCATGGTACTTGGTGACCGTGAGCGGCTGCGCCAAGTTCTTCTCAACTTGGCAGACAACGCCATTAAATACACACCCAATGGTGGAATCATCACTTTGGGCTTGGAAAACAGCAACGGTTGGGTCAAGATTTCGGTCAGTGACACGGGCATTGGCATCGCCGAAGAAGATCAACCCTTTGTCTTTGATCGCTTCTACCGCACCGATAGGGCACGCAGTCGTGAACTGGGTGGCAGCGGCTTGGGTCTTAGCATTGTGCAGTGGATTGCACAAGCACACCAGGGCAGAGTCACCGTTAGCAGCGAACTGCAAAAGGGCAGCACCTTTACACTCTGGTTACCTGCCTACCACGAAGCACAATCCCCAATCAAAAAATCAATAGAAAATGTCCCTAACCCAAACTAGCCTAGGGACATCAATGGTTACCAACGGTTATATACCTGTACCTCTGCTAGAGTAAATTACTGCCGTAAATAAACCACCAGCGTAAACTTACTCTAAAATTGTGACCGACTCGATCAATGTACGAATCAGATCCTCCTCGATCAATGCGCTTTCAACATCACCAAATACAGCAAACATTGCACCATTGTTCTCGCGTATATCCAGATAGAGGAGGGCAGGCATGAACGCTTCATTCCCCAAGTCCACATCACCCACCATGCGGATCAGCATGGCTCCTTCACGATTAAAGATGTCACTACTTGCGGGATCCAGGTTCATTTCGTTGCTAGATTCACCCAGCGCATCCATCACTTGGGCAACCAGCGCGTCATACTCTTCTTGACTCAGTTCGTCTACATTAGCGTTGTACAGCTCGAACAAATCAGGGTTAAGTTCTTCACCAAAAGCGTCCTGAGCGCCAATAGCTACGACATAACGGACTTCCGGTTCGGCAGCCATCACAGGAAATAGTGGATCGTCCGTATCAATTACAAACCATCCGGCAGGGAGTTCCAACTCCAAGAGACCATCAGCATCCGCATAAGCCAGGGGTTCATCACCAGCTGCCACCAACCCCACCAGATCCTCATCAAAAGTAATGCTCTCGGCAATCAACTCCACCCCCTCAGAAATCAGTGCCCACTCATCCGGCGGCCCGCCAGCCACAAGTAGATAGACCATCTCATTGGGTGCGACCACATAAAAGGTCCAGTTGGCATCGAACCCATCAATATCCCCTGAAAAGGATACCTTTGCCATCGGTATACCTTGCTGGGTATAGAGGGTAGTTGACTCATCTAGTTGGGCACCATCCAGTTCACTGCCCAGCAGAAGTTCAGCTTGACCCCGAAAGAGGGAGACACTTAGCAAGCTAGGGAAATCTATGGAGCTATCGGCTTGCATCCCAATAATCACCTCTGACCCCGGAATTTCAACAACAAATGGAGTGTCTTCGCCAAGATCGTTCTCAACAATCCAGTCAACAGGCGCTTGAATTGTTACGCCTGCGTTACTATATTCCGCCAGGTCAGTTAAATCTAAATCAGGCAGAACCACGGGTGTTTCTTCGGGTTGCGGCGTGGGGGATAGCGCTACGCTCGGCTCAAAGGGGGTGGCGTTGGAATTCACAAGCCCTGGGGCAATGCGATACCCATTCTCCTTTGCCACTCGTTCGATCACAGCGCGCGTCTCTGGATCAAGGGGAGTCGCCTGCGCCATGAGCACACCAGGCAAGGCAATTATCAAAGTAACCGCTGAGGCAATCATCAACACCACTTTTTTACTCATCCTTCGTTGTCGCATAGTTGCTCCTTTAGAGAAAGGCCCCGTAAACCCCACTCTCTTCAGGGGTGGGATATAATGGGCTAGGCTTTTCACCGCCGCGCGGTGTGTGCTTTAGCGCGAATGGTGATAGACTTAGATGGAATTGTACTTCGTCTAAAAGCATGGTATAATTCGCCTATGCGATTGACCTATCAGTACCGACTTTTTCCAACGAATGCCCAACGTACAAGCCTTGAGCAAACGCTTGGTCTTTGTCGGTGGGTCTACAACCAAACGCTCGC
>JBBQIG010000034.1:0-16245 GCA_038324715.1 Anaerolineae bacterium
ATCACCGTTGTTGCAGCACTATCAATGGCGGGCGTGCCACCGCTGTTCGGCTATCTTGCCAAAGAACTGCAATTGGAGAACTTCATTCATATCAGCGAGGATTCCGCGGCCATCGGCTGGACGGGATTGGTGGTCGCGGCGATAGCAGCCGCCTTGACTGTAGCGGCAGGACTTACCCTGCTCTGGGAAGGTTTTCTACGCCCCAAGACCTCCCACGGCTCGCCTGCACTTGTACACCATGCGCCTTCGCTCAGCTTCGTGTTGCCACCTTTGTTGCTCGTGCTCATTGGCCTACCGATCCCATTTCTACTTCCACAAGTAGAAGCGTTGCTTTTTGACCCGCCAATCAGTTCCATCGCGGCAACAACCATTCAGGTGCACCTGGCCTTGTGGCACGGATTCAACTTAACCTTCGGTATCAGCCTTGTTGTCTTGACAATAGGCGCGCTACTCTTTGCCAAACGTGCCTCCATACGCGCCCTTTCGCTTCGATGGCCCCAACAATTCAACACTCTTCTTCTATGGAACAGCGTAATCGACAACATTTATGCGCTGGCAACGGGGGTTACAAGCCGCGTGCAAGGCAACACATTGCCTGAACAAGCGCGTGGCCCACTGTTGGCAGGTGTGGCGATCATGATCTATGCGCTCTTTGCCGCGCGCTGGCCCGAGGACTTCCCAATCAACTGGGCAGCCTTACCTCATCCCGCAGAAGCCATCATGTTACTCCTAGCAATGTTTGCCGCCATCATTATCATCAGAGCAGCCACGCGCTTGGGCGCGATCATCAGCGCTGGCGTCGTAGGCATTGCCGTTACCCTCTTCTTTGTCTTTCACAGCGCACCTGACCTGGCGTTAACCCAATTGCTGGTCGATATTTTATTGGTGGTGCTGCTTGTGCTGGTCTTCTACAAAATCCCCCCCAGTAGAACCCCGGCAGATGCAGAGAAGCCAGGGTTTCGCAACGTAAGTATTGCCGTGCTTGTTGGGTTGCTTGGCTTCTTCATGGTTCTGTTTACGGTCAGCGAACCCTTCTTCCAACCCATTGGCGATTACTTCCTCTTGAATGCAGTGGGACTAGCGCACGGAGCCAACGTAGTCAATGTAATATTGGTTGACTTTCGTGGCTTTGATACCTTTGGCGAGATTGTCGTATTAGGAGTTGCAGCGGTTGGGGGCTATTCGGTTTTTCGCGCCGGACTATTCAGAATGCGTCCACCGGAACCACTGCCGGACGATGCCAAGGCAGATAGCGCAGAAAGACAATTACTGGACTAACTTTATGTCAGAACTTTACCTGAAGATCCTTGACCGCATCTTAACGCCCATTTTGCTGCTGCTTTCGCTATGGCTATTTTGGCGCGGCCACAATCATCCAGGCGGTGGCTTTATCGCTGGTCTTGCCGCGGCAGCAGCGTTCCAGCTACAGATCCTCAGCCGTGGTGATGAGTATGTGCGCACATTGATCGGTCCCTATCTACAGCCTATGACTGGCATAGGCTTACTTATAACAACGACTGCTGCGGTACTCGGTATTCTACAAGGTGGCTTTTTCACAGGTATCTGGTACTTTGGGCACATTGGTACGCTAGAAATTGAACTTGGGACACCCCAACTATTTGATCTAGGCATTTATTTAGTCGTGATCTCGGTAGTTGTATCCTACTTTCTATCGCTCAGTCGCCGCGAAGGAGTAGATCCAGAATGAATGGGCTAGTCGCAGCACTCGCAGTCGGCATGCTCTTTGCAATTGGCACATATTTGGTGCTTTCGCGAGAGCAAATCAATCTGATTCTGGGCCTCAATTTGTATAGTTATGCCGTCAACGTCCTGTTGTTCACCTCGACCACACTACGTAGCGGTGTTCCGCCAATCATTGAAGACAAACAGGCGTTTGCAGGCGAAATCACGCAATTTGTCGATCCCATTCCCCAAGCATTGATCCTTACAGCGATCGTGATCAGCTTTGGTATTACAGCCTTTTTGATCGTGCTCTTCAACCGTCGCCACACATTGATTACAAACTATGTCACAGTGGAGTTACCAGAACAAAGCTTTGTTGCCAACGATCCCTTCAGTCCTGAAGCGCATTATCTTACAGGTCTTGATGAAGACCCTGAAGACTATGATTGGTTAGAAGACACTTTGACACTCAAGACTTAACACTCAAAACATAATGAACTATGCACGAAAGTATGATACGTAAAATGGACAAGGCCCAAAAGAGTGCCTGAAACAACACTAAACCCCAACTGGTTAGCCGCTCCCGTTGTGATCCCGCTGTTAACAGCGGCTTTGGGTCTATTTGTAAGCTATTGGCTACGTCTGCGTGTCGCCGAATGGCAATACCGCGCGACCCTTGTCGGCACATTTGCAAATTTAGGGGTGGCAATCCTATTGTTGGTCACGACCCTCAGCGGAGAGCGCATTGTTGTACAAGTCGGGCTGTGGGAAGCACCTTTTGGCATTACACTCTATGCCGATGCATTAAGTGCAGTGATGCTCACCCTAACCGCCATCTTGGCGGTGGCAGTCACCCTCTACTCGCGCGGCACTTTGGACGACCGCAAGCGGCTTAACTATTACCCACTGACCCTATTCTTGGTGATGGGTGTCAATGGCGCTTTTCTTGCCGGTGATATTTTTAATCTTTATGTGTTTTTTGAATTGTTGCTCATGGCGAGCTTTGCACTTCTTACCCTGGGTGGGCAAATCAATCAAATCAACGCAGGCATTCGCTACATCTTTCTGAACCTAATCGCTTCACTCTTCTTTTTGGCAACGGTAGGCATCATCTACAGCACAGTTGGTACACTCAACATGGCACACCTTGCTTTGCGAATGCCCGAAGCCCCGCGCTCCATTCAATTGCTCACGGCGGGCATGTTGTTGATTGCCTATAGCAGTAAGGCTGGGCTGTTCCCACTCTTTTCATGGTTACCAGACAGCTATCACACCCCCCACCCAGCCGTAACAGCCTTCTTTGGTGGCTTACTAACCAAGGTTGGCATCTATGCCCTCTTTCGTATCTACCCACTGATTTACCCAGGTATCCTCCAGGAGTGGCAGGGATTGCTGCTTGTTGTCGCTGGATTGACGATGGTCACAGGGGTCTTTGGCGCGCTAGCAGTCAACACCATACGACGCGCCCTCACCTTTCAAATCATCAGCCATGTAGGCTTCATGGTCATGGGATTGGGACTGGCAGCCAGTGACGATCCCATCGCCTCGGCCTTTGGGCTGACCGCAGGAATCATCTATCTCGTCCACCACATGATCGTCAAAACCAGCTTGTTGATGGCAGGTGGCGCGGCAGAAATCATTGCCGGAAGCGGTAGCCTCCTACGCAATCGCCTCGTTGGGCTGCGACAATTGAATCCCACACTGACATTTGTCTACTTCATCGCCACCATGTCACTAGCGGGCATGCCGCCCTTTAGCGGCTTTATCAGCAAAGTATCGCTGCTACAAGGAGCGCTCAACAGTGGACACTGGGCAATTGCGGCTGTAAGCCTAATCGTGAGTTTCTTCACCCTGATGAGTATGCTCCGGCTCTGGCAAAAGGCATTTTGGGGCAAACCAACCTTGTCCGCCAGTAGCGTTTCACCCATCGACGAACCCTTGCGTCAATGGCTAACCCTAACGCCAATTGCCATTCTCCTTGTGCTAAGTCTTGCACTGGGAATCTTTAGCGACCGCTACTTTCGCTGGTCAGAGGTAGCGGCCTATCAAATCTTGGATCGAGACGCCTATATCAGTGCAGTTGCGCCGACAGATGCTATTGAATATGTGGACGCATATGCAGGAGCAGAACATGAGTAACCAGTCACGTTCCCAACAAAAACGCACCCACCAAAAACGCACATGGTACTTCCTCACCATCAATCTACTGTGCGCGGTGATCGTTCCGATCTTCTTCACTCTTTTTGGTGCAGTTTGGGATCATCTTCTTAGCTTTTTAGGGGTGGCTGCGGTGCTCACGCTGATTGATCGAGCCTATGGAAACCACCTCTATTGGTCAGGCAGATTCGTACTCTTCCTTTTCGTACAGATCATTGTCAGCAATCTGGCGTTGGCATGGCTGGTGATCCAGCCCAAGCTCAAGCTAGACCCAGGCATCGTCGCCGTGCCACTCACGGTTCGCACCAACCTTGAAATTACCGCGGTAGCCTCTTCCGTAACACTCACCCCCGGCACACTGGCAATTGACCTACACACGGACGAAAAGGGAAGACACCTTCTCTACATTCATTCGTTTCAAGTCGGTGATCCAGACAGAGTGCGTTTAACCATCAAAAATGGCGTCGAGAGAAGGATCGCTCGAATTTCAGGAGGGGCAACAACATGATCGATCTAGGTCCGCTCACTTTCGATCTAGGGCTAGACATTCTGCTCACCATTCTTGCCATCTCCCTGACCCTTTGTTTCATTCGTCTCTATCTGGGGCCAACCGTTCCTGACCGCACAGTCGCTTTTGACACAATTGCCATTCATGCGGTGGGCATTCTCGCACTCTTTAGCCTCCGCATCAACGCACCTTCACTATTGGACGTTGCCATTGTGACCGCAGTCCTAGGCTTTCTTGGCACGACCATGCTAGCAAGCTATCTAGAGCGCGCGGGGCCAAGATATTATGAGCAGAATCAGGAAGATGACACTACTGTCGAAGACGTAACCACAGTAGAAGCAAGAGATGGCAGGCACTTTGGCGCAGAGGCCACATCCGTTCAAGACAGGAGTGAATCAGCATCCTGATGACAACTAGCGAACTAGGCATATTGCTATTGGCTTCAATTGGTGTCTTTTTTATGGTGGTAAGCAGCGTCGGTGTTCTACGGCTCCCCGATGTCTACGCCCGCATGCACGCTGCAAGTTCAGCAATCACATTAGGCATTGGGTGCATCCTACTTGCTGCAGGCTTCACATACGGGCAGTGGGGATTGGTCAGAATGTTGATCTTGATAGTACTCTTCTTCATTACGGGGCCAATTGCCACAACCGCCATGGCACGCGCGGCCTATCGCACGGATTACGAGGGTAGGCTTGTTTTGCATTATGATGAATTAGCAGTTCATGATGAACAACCGCACGATTCTTCCCCCCCGCCCGTTCAACCGCGTTAAGCCTCAAATTTCCACTGCATTTGATTATTGAAAGTATCAACACTCAATTAAAACTTATGACAACCAACACCCTTCACGTCGAATAGCGCCGCATGTGCTAGAAAAACAACCATGACCACACAATCTCACACCCTCTCTGACGGACATCAACTGTTCGACATTGTGCTTGACCGTCGGAATAGTGATAGCGCGAAATGGAATTTCTACAACGAAGAAATTCTCCCTCTGTGGGTCGCCGACATGGACTTCCCCTCACCCAAACCCATTATCGATGCCTTGCATGAGCGCATCGACCATGGCATCTTTGGCTATGCCACCGAGCCAGTTCGCCTGCGCGAGCTAATTTGTGAGCGGATGGATAGACTTGCGGGCTGGCAAGTTACGCCAGAACAAATCGTCTTTCTGCCAGGGCTTGTCAGTGGACTCAATGTCATTGCCCGTGCCAGCGGCGAACCGGGCAGCGGCATCATGTTCAATACACCTGTCTACCCACCCTTTATCTCGGCACCCACCAACCAAGAGCGCACGACGAATGATGTGCCGTTGGCGATATCTCAATGCCACGACAGCCAGGGACGCAGCTATCTCTATTACGAGATGGACTTTGACGCCATGCAGCAGGCAGTACAACCCAACACGCGCACCTTTATGCTCTGTAACCCACACAACCCAGTTGGGCGCGCCTATACTACCGCTGAACTAGAGCAGCTTGCTGACTTTTGTCTGCGCAACGACCTCACACTTTGCTCCGATGAGATCCACAGCGACCTTCTGCTAGGGGATACCAAGCACATTCCGATGGCGTCAATCAACGCCGAAATCGCAGACCGCAGCATTACCCTCTTAGCGCCCAGCAAGACCTTTAACATACCCGGCTTGGGATGCAGTCTGGCAATCATTCCCAATCCGGAATTACGCCAGCGCGTCAATAAAGCGTCTGGCGGCATTGTACCCCATGTTAATTTACTAGGATTTGTCGCGGCCCAAGCAGCCTATGAGCATGGAGATGCGTGGCTTGCTTCGCTATGCAGCTATCTCACCACCAACCGAGATCTTATCTTTGACTTTGTCAAGACAAATCTTCCCGACGTGCAACTGACCCAGCCCGAAGCAACCTATCTAAGCTGGCTCGATTTTCGCGCCTACGAGATTGAGGATCCCTATCGGTTCTTTTTCGACAATGCGAAAATTGCGCTAACTTCTGGCGCGCCCTTCGGTACACCGGGCAAAGGCTTTGCCCGCCTCAACTTTGGCTGTCCCAGAAGCTTGCTACAGCGGGCACTGGAGCAAATGGCAGAGGCACTTGCCAACCGCTAGTCAAGAGCCACGATACACAATCAGTACAACCATTACAATCAGTCGTCGCCATGAGCGCCCACTTCTTGAGATAGAATTGGGCGCTCATGGTTGCGCTTATGCAAAACATATAGGGTGAGCATTACAATCGACAGATAGACCACGGCTGCCATCCCAAAGACACCGCGCAAGCCAAACCAGATTGCTGCCGCAGCGCCAATCATCGGTGCAAGGCTGCGGGCAGCGGCAGTAACACTTGTGTCCAATCCATAGGTTGCGCCTTGATTGCCTCCTGGTGACCACAAGTTCATCAGCGCGGACAATGACGGGATCAATCCACCCGTAGCAAAGCCCTGCAGCGCTTGCAGCACTACCAACTGCCAAACATTGGTCACAAAGGGTTGCGGGATATACAACAGAGCAGCAATAGATGCCGCGCCAATTAAGATGCGCGTGTGACCAATCCGATCACCCAAGCGCCCAAGCCAGAGACCACTGGCTGCCGCCGTAAACGACGCTAACCCGATCATCAACCCCGTAATTGAGGCCGAACCTTCTTCCATACCCCTTAATTCCACCACAAAGAGCGCGACCATCGGCAGAATCATGGTTTGACCCAGGCTTCGCAGAAAGGACAATTGAAAAAGCCCGCCCATACCTGGAGCTTTCAGCATGAGTCCATAGGCAGAGAAAAGTCCCACCTTTGCAGTGCGCCGAATGGGGACAAACTCCTCCTTCACCCACACAAGCGTACAGACCCCAGAGATTGCCAGCAGCGCGCCTGTAATCCAAAAACTCTCGCGGAACCCAAAGGCATCACCCAGCAGACCCCCAATCAAAGGCCCAACCGCCACGCCAACGGCTCGCGATGTGTTCAATAGACCCATGGCTTCACCGATCTGCTTACGCGGTGCAGACGCGGCCACCAGGGCACTGGCGGCAGGTATCACGCCCGTTACAAAGCCCTGAATGGTGCGAAGAATGACCAATTGCTCGGCATTTTGCACCAATCCCATGAGCACCAACAAGACGGCCCCCCCCAAGGTCGCCCGCACAATCATCATCTTGCGCCCATAGCGGTCGGCGTATGCCCCCCAAATGGGCGCTGCGAGCATCATCGTGGCGGCTTGCGAAGAAAAAACCAGCGCAGACCAAAATTCCACACTACCACTCGTGGCAATTCCAACTTCTTGTACATAAAGCGGCATAAAGGGAAAAACAAGACTAAATCCGGCAGTCGAGAGTAACTGTACTATCGCCAGGACATACAAGTTACGTCGCCACAGTGGCATGGTGCAAATTCCTTCCACGTTGCGAAACTTTGGCTTTGATTCTGAATTTCTTGAACTCTAAACAACACAACAAGGTAAGCCCACCAGGCCCTACCACACGGGAGAGCAAGCTAGCCCAGCAGATTTACCCAATCCTCTAATTCAGATATCCAGGTTCTGGATGCTCAGATAGGCCAACAAGCCTAAACTCATGTTATAGACAGCGTGAGTAATCATCGCGGTAGACGTATTATAGCGCAGCCGCAGCCAGCCTAATAGCATCCCCAGCAAAAAAACAACCAATGTAGAGAGCGTAATTCCATAATTGCTATGCACCAACGCAAAGAGGAGAGAGGAGAGGATTAAGCCAAAACGCGGCGTGATTGCACCCCGAAAGAGTGTCTCCTCGCCTAATGCTGCGGCCAATCCAAGCGTCAAAATTCCAAAAGGGGTTGTAAAGAGCGAACCCAATAATTCCTCAGTCAAACGTTCTACATCAGCGCTAGCACCCAATCCAAATAGCGAGGAGATGTATTCGATCAGCAGTACCAAAGGCACCATTGCCAGCCCCGCACCAACGCCTATCAACCATTGGCGTCCTGTGGGCGCGAGCAAACCTAAACGTGCAAATGATCCGCCCCAGCTACGACGGCTCAACCAACCGACGCCGACCACAGCTAACAGTGCCGTGAGAATCTGTTGCAGCCAAAGCGCGAGCAGCGTATTGTCCTGTCCACCCCCTGTTTCCTCCTCGACAGCTGCCATCATGTCAGCCAAGTTGCCAAGCCCAACACCCAGGGTCATGAACAGATTGATCAACACCAACATAGAGAGTGAAAGCGCAATCGCATGAACTGGACTTTGCGGATCAATCGGGGTGAAACGTGCAAAAAATCTCCGCACTGTAGGCAATAAGAAGATGATGCCCAGCAGGGATGGTACCCAGAGGCCAATCGCCAGCAGTGGCAACGATTCAAATGTGTCTTCTATGATTACCCCTTGAAAAATCGAAGGATCGTCTGCCACCAAAACTGTGCTAACTTGGAGGAGTAGCCCTCCACACAGCCCCAGCAGATAGAGCAACACAATCGCTACATAGGCCACAAGTGCCACACCCTCAAAAGGCTCTTCCCTCTGGCGGCGGGCCTCGGCAGCATTGGCGATCCATGCGATCAGAAATAACGGTACAAATATCATGACTAAACCTAGCGTTTCATTCATAAGTCCCTCATCATCCTAGTAAATGCCCATAGCCATCACGAAAAAATGAGCTTCACAGATATAACCCGCGGATTAAATTCGACAAAGCGTTGGCAAGACCCTACAATACTCCGCAGCAAAGGTGACTTTACTACCCAAAATATTCAACTATGATTTCTTATCAGTTGCACCTGCAAGCTGTCACCTAAGTGCACATTGAAACTGGTACGAAGCGATATGGTTCTATACCTGTATGTAAGTCTGTGTGTAAATCTGTACAGGTCTGTATATCATTGCATGGCGCATCCGATTTCGCCTAGCTTTATCCATAGTTGAAAACGGATTCTCTGCACAAATTCTGCACATGCATTTTGCCCAAAGGAAGAATTATGACATCCCCAAATGGCATCTCTAGCGCACCAACTCTGCCCACGTCTCCCACTACTGAACCCTCCTCCTCTGAACCCTCCTCCTCTGAACCAGTGGGTATCGATATTGTTGAGGAAGTTGCAAATACGATGCAACCCCCCGTGCAAGACTATATCGCGGACGTTGATCTTTCGTCGCTTTCATTGGACGAGTTAAGCAACTCCGAAACTGTCTACAACCGCGAGATAAGTTGGCTAAACTTTAACTGGCGTGTTCTCAATGAGGCGCTAGATAGCCGCAACCCCTTGTTGGAACGGCTCAGATTCATCGCCATCACCGCCAGCAATCTCGATGAATTCTTTCGCAAGCGCGTAGGCGGACTCAAACGCCAAAAAGCGGCTGGCATCGAGCACCTCACCCTATCTGGTCTCACGCCCGAACAGCAGTTGCAAATCATCTCGAAAGCTGTGCGTCCCATGATCGAAGCACAGGAGAAGTGTCTTGCCCAAGACATTCTGCCTGCCCTAGCCGAACAGGGTCTACGCATCTTCACCTATGCCGAGCTAGATTTCGAACAGCAACAGTGGCTGCGTGCCTACTATTTGCGTGAAGTCTATCCCATCCTGACCCCACTTGCCGTTGATCCAGGTCACCCCTTCCCATTTCTCAGCAACCTCAGCCTTAGCCTGGGCGTCTTCCTGCGCGATCCGGTCAATGACGAAATTCAATTTGCACGTGTCAAAGTGCCCCAAAATCGCTCGCGCTGGGTGAAGTTGGACAACCCGTTGCACGTAGTTCCCCTAGAGCAAGTGATGATCCACAACCTCGACACGCTCTTTACAGGGGTGGATATTCTCGCCGCCTATCCCTTCCGCATCACCCGCAATGCCGATATAGCACGCAACGAGGAAGAGGCCGATGACCTGCTGGAACTCATCAACGAAGAGTTGCGTGAACTGCGCTTTGCCGCAGTCGTACGCTTGGAAGTTGATGCGGCAATGCCACCCGCCATGTCTACAATTCTTCAACATGAGCTAAATCTAGAGCAGAATGACATCTACCCGGTCAACGGTTTGTTGCGACTTGCCGACCTCTTTCCACTCGCAGATATCAACCTGCCCCACCTAAAATATGAACCGTGGACACCAATCATTCATCCACGCTTGGCAGGTCTAGACCGCCAATCACGCACAGGCGATCTCTTTTCCATCATTCGCCAGGGCGATCTGCTGGTTCATCATCCCTACCATAGCTTCACCGCCAGCACCCAACTCTTTATTGAGGCCGCCGCTCGTGACCCCCAAGTGGTAGCCATTAAACAAACACTCTATCGCACAAGCGCCGAATCTCCCATCGTCACAGCGCTCACACAAGCCGCTGAACGGGGCAAGCAAATTGCCGTATTGGTAGAGGTTAAAGCGCGCTTTGACGAGGCGCAAAACATTGAATGGGCGCGCGCTCTAGAAAATGCGGGCTGTCATGTCGCCTATGGATTGGTGGGGTTAAAGACACACTCCAAGCTCTCCCTGGTCATTCGCGATGAAGAAGATGGCCTGCGCGCCTATTTCCACGTTGGCACGGGTAATTATAACCCCAAGACAGCCTCTCAATATACTGATGTCGGTCTCTTTAGCTGTAACCCTGAAATTGGCGCGGATATCATGGATGTCTTCAACTTTCTTACGGGCTACAGCCGGCAGATCCACTATCGCAAACTCTTGGTCGCCCCCGTGAACATGCGCCAACGTTTTATTGAGTTAATTGATACAGAAATCAGCCACGCGCTCAACGGACGCCCGGCGAGCATCATCGCCAAGATGAATGGTCTCGAAGACCAAGTGCTCATCCGCAAATTGTATGAGGCAAGCCAAGCCGGGGTATCCATCGACCTCATTGTGCGCGGCAATTGCCGCATCCGCCCAAATCTCCCTGGCATCAGCGAGAATATTCGGGTCATCAGCATAATTGGGCGCTTCCTGGAACATTCGCGCATTTGGTGTTTTGCCAATGGGGGTGATGCCCGCTACTTCATTGGCAGTGCAGACTGGATGCGCCGCAATCTTTCTAACCGTGTTGAGGCCATTGTGCCCATTGAAGACCCGCGGTTGCAAGAGCAGTTAGCGCAAATTCTCAACTCTGCCCTACAGGATGAGCGCCATGCTTGGGAAATGCAACCCGACGGACGCTATCGCCAACGTCGCCCACGCCAAGATGATACAAGCAGCAGCGCCGCATTGGGTACCCAAGTCTGGCTAATGCGCCACACTCGCCACATCGCCTCACTGGTTGACGAGGCCTAGAAAAGCTTTAGCAAGAGTTTAGTCTTTCGCTAAATCTACTAGATAAATTGTAGGGGCGGTGCCCCCGTGCCCGCCCGCTTTCCAGTGCGATACAACCTAGCGAAAGAACCATTTAGACAGGCAAAGTAGAAGTAACACGTATCCCGCTGGAACCCGCTCACTGGCAATAACGTTCATGAGATACTCAGCTTTGAAAATAGACGACCGGCGTTCATACAACACGCCGGTCGTTTTCTACTTGAATCACTTATGCCACTCAAAGTGATGGCGAATCCATGTAAGTTGCGATTTTTGAAAGCCTGGTTGAGCAGTAAGACAAGTAATCAGGCTGTCATTGCCGACACTGCGTCCCGCTCTTCCACCAATTCTTGGCTGGTCGAGGCGATCATCTGGCGGTCGAAATCACTGAGCGTCAAACCTTCTACAATATGATATTGACCATTCTGTACCGTCACAGGGTAACTAAAGATCACACCCTCAGGCGAACCATAAGCCCCCGTGCTGGGAATTGCCATGCTAACCCAATCCCCAGGGGCTGTGCCATGATACCAACTTTGCACATGATTGATGGCAGCATTGGCGGCGCTGGCGGCACTGCTTTGGCCGCGTGCCTCAATCACCGCAGCGCCACGTTTTTGTACGGTGGGGATAAAGGTATCGCGAATCCAGCTATCATCACCGATCACCTCTGCCGCAGGCTTGCCACTGATTTCAGCATGAAAAAGGTCGGGATATTGCGTGTTGCTATGGTTGCCCCAAATGGTCATCTTCTTCACTTCGGTCACAGGCACACCCGCCTTTTGCGCCGCTTGTGTCAAAGCCCGGTTATGATCCAACCGTGTCATCGCCGTAAAGCGATCCTTGGGTACATCGGGCGCATTGCTCATGGCAATTAAAGAATTGGTATTCGCAGGATTGCCGACAACAAGTACACGCACATCAGATGCAGCTCCCTTGTTAATGGCTTCACCCTGGGGCTTAAAGATTGCACCATTGGCTTCCAACAGATCCTTGCGTTCCATGCCCTTGCCACGCGGCCGCGCACCAATCAACAAGGCCCAGTTCACGCCATCAAACGCCTGCACTGCGCTATCTGTCAGCACAGTACCTTGCAACAACGGAAAGGCACAATCATCCAATTCCATTGCCACCCCTTCCAGCGCCTTCATCGCTGGCGTAATCTCCAGCATGTGGAGAATGACTGGCTGGTTTGGCCCAAACAGATCCCCATTAGCAATCCGAAAAGCAATCGCATACCCAATATTTCCGGCAGCACCCGTTACAGCAACGCGAATAGGTGACGTCATCAGCGAACCTCCTAATAGAATCGTTTAGCATAATGTTTGAACTACTAATGTTTAAGCTACGTCTGTCGGTAGACCACGAGACGCTAGTGGGCAAAATTGGTTGGAACACGTCAGCCCAATTTGGCGCTTGCAGCTTCGGCTGGTATAAAGTTGGATGGTTCAATCCTCATAAGGATACCCCCACTGTCAAAAATGCTCAAAAGTACCTGCACAGGACGTGGAGATTAACGTCCTGCGAAAGTAAGTCCTGCATAAGTAAAAGGAGACCGTAGTAGATGAGAATTTCACTTTTTAAACGCCACACATTTAACTATTATTTGTTGGCGACCCTTGTTTTAGCACAAGCCATTGGCTTGCTTGCGCTACCAAAAGCAGCATCGGCAGCCATCAGCGCCGACCCCAATGGAGAAATTGTCTACATTGATAACAATGGCTTCATTCGCGTCCTCGATACCCAGGGCGATCCACTCGTCCAGTGGGTCAGCCCCACCGGTGGCTGGGATGATGTTGCATTGGGTGATGTCAATGACGACACAGACCTGGAAATCATTGCCATGAATCGCGACGGCGACTTTGTCAACATTGCGGTCTTCGATCCAGTGGTTGCCCAAGGTTCCCTCACACCAGATCAGAAGATCAATGAAATCCCCTGGGAAACCTACTTTGAAACCCGCATTGAGGGTGACGGTCAGTTTATTCTTGCCGACAATTTTGACGACAACATTCCAGGCGATGAATTTGCTGTAGGTGTACAAAACGATTCAGGCTCATTCGTCCAGGTTTGGAATGCCAATAGCTTGGGCAGCAATGGCAAACCAACGGGTCGTGACTGGAAACTGCATGTCGAAAAGGAGTTCCCAGAACGCTACACCTTTGGTGTTGCGGGCCAACTGGATGGCGAAGGAGCAGTGGAACTTGTCCTGTTCGACGATGACAGTGTTGAGACCGGCATGGACGTCTATCGCACCGAAAATGACTTTGAGCGCCTTGACGGCAAGAGTTCGGACAATGACTCCTATAAAAAGGGAGCAATTGGTCAAATCATTGCCGATGGCAAGGAAGAACTAGCGACTATCCTTTCTGTCTCCCGCCCAGACAAAGACAGCCTGATTGTCTATAAAGTGGATAGTGGCAACGAGCTTGAGGTTGACGAAAGTTGGGCATTTGCGCCCCAACCCGACTGGGTCTTCTTGGCAGATATTACGGGCAACGGCGACAAGGAAGTCTTCTTCCTGCGTAACTACCCAAATGAACAAGAGGGGCCGCGCCTCATCATGCGCGACGACTGGGGCAACGACCGTTCGCGCAATGAAGATTTGATCGAGTGGAACCTCATGGAAGGTGGCGACCGCAATGAGTTCCGGCGCGGTACGGGTGGTGATGTTGATGGCGACGGCAGAGAAGAAATAGCCATCATACGTGATGACCGCATCCGTCTCTTTCACCGACCTGAGAATGGTCAGGAAAGAGAGGCTGATTACACGGATTATGACGTCGACACCAATCGTGACACCATTGCTATCGGTGATCTAGATACCATCGGCTTTGTCGAAGGGCCAATTCTCGCCACTGACAAAGTGCTGATCGACGCAATTGTCCCAGCCGGAACAACCAGCGGCGAGTTCACAGTACAAGTCACCAACATCAGCACCGCGGAAGGGGTAACATTCAACGCCTCGGTCCCCTTTGGCAATAGTTGGGTACAACTCAATTCCACAGTTGCCACAACACCTGCAACGTTGCGCCTGCGCTTCAGTGCAGTGGGGCTAACGCAGGGTGTCTACCAGACAACCCTCACCCTCACATCACAACAACAAAATGTTCTGAATGAACCCTATGTGATTACGCTCCGACTCACAGTAGTCCCACCGGAACTTCAACCTAACCCAGGTGCCATTTCGCACTTCATATTGCCCTGTGCAAGCAGCACCTGCACCCCAGAAGAAATAAAAGATCGCACCGAGCCATTCACCCAAACCATTGAGGTTCGTGGCACCAATGATCTGACCTATCGGGCAGCCATCATCGGTGTTCCAGCGCAACCCGACGGCGCAGCCGCAGCAGCAAGTGGTGGTCTGATCGGCGCTGTTACTGGTGGTGAAATTGATGCCAATGGCAACATGGTGCTCTACGATGAGCAAGGCAATAGCCGCACCATCTCTGCCGGCACAGGCACTCAAGGCGAAGCACGAAGTGGCGACGTCAGCATTGCCGCGGTACTTTCTAACACGTGGATGATTGACCCAGAGCTGACCTGGATTTCATCACTCACCTCAGACACCAATGCGGTACCCTCCACGCTAACTTTCACGATTGATCCCTCTGTTGTCACCGAGGTTGGTCAACGCGAATATGCCGTGTTGGTGCTTGTTGCTGATACACGCGCAGGCGCACCCACGCAGAACGTTGTCCTTGTGCCCATTGAGGTTGCACGTGTAAATAACCTTCTCTGGTTATCCATACTCAAGAAGTAGTCAGCACTTCATTAACTTGTAGTCGCTAACTTGTAAAGGTAGTTGGTAATCTTGTCTCCATCATCGGCATCCTTATGTGCTGGTGATGGAGGCATAAACTCCACGACAATGCCTGTGCACAAACCATAGCGGTTTGTGCACAGGCATACCCAAATACAAGTGTGCCAGCCGCAGGGCTTGACGAAGCGATCTCCAGCATGTAGACTAAGTAGCACAGTGTGAAGGTATCTATCTTCAGTACGCTGTTTATAGGGTTCAACCCGACCACTCTGTGCTTCGGCTAGATAGGCGCAAGTCCTTGGTCAAACGTAGGTTGTTCCTAAAGTTCTTTTCGAGATGCTTGAAGTGGAGTATCTCACCCAATAATGTTGCTCGTCGATGATCGCAGCCTGATCTCTGCATCGCCCCGTGCTACATCGACCCGACAGGGTAGGATAAGTTGCCATGTTCTCTAATTTTGGCCGCCGATTTTTCGCCCCACCCATTGCCTACATCGTGGGTTGGCTCCAGGCTGCCGGTGTAACACCAAATGCCCTAACCCTTACAGGCTTCTTCCTCACAGCAATTACGGCGCTGCTCTTGGGGGGAGGCTATTTTCGTTGGGGAGCCATCGTCTTGCTCATCGCATCATTTTTCGACATGCTAGATGGCTCGTTGGCCCGTGCCACAGCGCAATCGAGTCCCTTTGGGGCCTTCCTCGATAGCACGCTTGACCGCTATTCCGAGAGCATTACCTTTCTGGCCTTGGCGGTCTACTATTCCAGCACACCAGCAACCCGCATGGAGCTTGTCTTGGTCTTCGTCATTCTCATTGGCTCGCTCATGGTCAGTTACACCCGTGCACGCGCCGAAGCCCTTAACATCGAATGTAAAGCCGGAATGCTCCAACGTCCAGAGCGCATTGT
>JBBQIG010000035.1:0-16219 GCA_038324715.1 Anaerolineae bacterium
TTCATTCAACACCTCGATTTACGCCGACCTCACGTGCTCGGCCTGTCCTTCGGTGGTGGACTTGCGATCGAGTTCTACCATCGTTACCCTGACATTCCACAAACACTCATCTTGGCTTCGGCATACGCTGGTTGGGCAGGATCGCTCCCGCCTGAAGCCGTTCAGGAACGCCTTGAAAAAGGGCTCAAGCAATCGGAAATGCCGCCAGAGCAGGTGGTTGAGGCATGGCTACCGACTCTCTTCTCGGAATCCGCCCCAGCCGATGCGAAGCACATGATGGCAAAGATGCTTTCCGATTTTCACCCAACTGGGATGCGAGCACAATTGCGCGCCTTTGCGCAAGCTGATCTTCGCGACGTACTTCCAACCATCAAAGTACCTACGCTCCTATTGTACGGGGAACATGATCAGCGTTCGCCACGGACTGTTGCTGAGAACTTACACGCGAAGATTCCCAAATCAAAGCTGGTCTTTTTGCCAGGCGTCGGTCATGTCGGCAACATGGAAGCGCCAGAGGCGTTCAACACAGAAGTTCGCAACTTCATTAGGCTGAACCAGTGAAGTGCCCAATTGGCTACGCGGTTTTTGTAGATGGGGCTGTCCACAAACTACAAACATCGGACGTGGAGGCGAGGAGCATGGTGGCCAGATAGGTCATCGCTCGTTTGTCGTAGCGTGTAGCAACGGCGCGAAAGTGCTTGAGCCGACAAAATCCGTTAATTCGTGCCGTCTCGTCATTTCCCTAATTTAGCCGCGCTTGCAGACATACATTAGCTTTAAGAGGAGTCTTAAGGCTAATCGGTAAATGCCACTTTAGCCGCTGCTAGCCGAATTGTCTCCACTCGTTGTTGTTGCGCCTCCGCACGCTTCGTCAACCGTTCGTAATCGGTCAACTGGAGACCAGGGACAGCAGCGGCTGCCAAGGCGCACCACAGCCTATACTTTCCTTCGATGCCAAGCACTAAAATCTCAAGCGATTCAAGTAGGTGTAGCGCGCCATCACTCGAATCATCCAGCCTTAGCTTAACTTGCGCGGCTTTCTCCGCCAGCCAGCCAGCGACCTGACGTGGCCCGCTCTTTGGAATTTGTAGCCGCTCCATGAGATCTTCCAATTCTTGCTGATCGGCCTCTATCTCGGCACGCAGATCTGACGCGAAGTGCGCTAGTTCCGTATCGCCCTGATCTGTTTCGAGAGAGGACAGAAGCTCAAGCGCCGTTACGGATCCCGCCAGATGATCGTTCAAATAGGTTGCTAGCTGTTTTTTTACCATCATTCCCTACTTCATTATAATCATGTTTGTTATAGTCAGGTTTTGTGTCATTGCTGCTGTGTGGTCAAGTATACTTATGATGGTGGATCAAAATAAGTAATTTTAACAGCCGAGTAGACCTGCGTAGCCGTTACTGTTCTGTCTTTAATTTAGTGGCGACAACTTAGTGGCGACAGTACAGAGTTTTTGTAAAAGCTTGTGCTATAATGCACAAGTCGACGTGGCAATGTGGCTCGTCGCTTGTTCATTTGTAGGGAGATTAGATCATGCAAAATCGTCGTTTCGCCACCTTTGCATGGGGCGTGCTGGCTTTTAATATCCTGGTGATTGTTTGGGGAGCCTTTGTGCGTGCAACCGGGTCGGGTGCTGGCTGTGGCAGCCATTGGCCTTTGTGCAACGGTGAAGTTTTTTTACGCGCGCCTGAGATCGAAACCATGATTGAGTTTTCCCATCGCGCTACCAGCGGCATTGCGCTCATATTGGTGGCGGCGTTGGTACCCTTTGCTTGGCGCACCTTTCCACGCGGTCATCACGTGCGGCGCATGGCAGTGATCTCGCTGGTCTTTATTCTGATTGAAGCTCTTCTCGGTGCAGGGTTGGTCTTGCTCGAATATGTGGCTTTGAATGCCTCGGTTGCGCGTGCCTATTGGGTGGCGGGTCATTTGGTCAACACCTTTCTGTTGCTGGCAGTCTTAACGCTGACCGCTTGGTGGGGAGGCGGTGCGCCTGTGATGCGGCTGCGTAACCAACCGCGGCTGCTCGTGGGTACATTAGGCGCAGCTTTGGTGGGCTTGTTGATCCTGGGGGCAAGCGGCGGGATTACGGCGCTGGGTGACACCTTGTTGCTGACCGCTGGCATTACGCCAGAGGAATCACCGTTGGTGGCGACGCTGGTGGATTTGCGTATCTATCACCCCCTCTTGGCTTTCTTGGTGGGGGGATTGATTTTGGCGGCGGCTTTTACAGCGCGCAAGTTGCGTCCTTCGCCAGATCTCGCTCGGTTAACCTGGTGGATTAGTGCATTTTATGTGGTGCAACTGCTGGTCGGTGCGTTGAATGTGGCGCTGAAGGCTCCTGTTGCCATGCAACTATTTCACCTCTTTATGTCTGATCTCATTTGGATTAGCCTGATCTTGATCACTGCCACAACACTGGCAGCCACTTCTGTTGCACCCATCGATACTTCTAAATCGGCCCCGGTATCACTGGCTGGGCGCACCACATAGGGCAAGGCTTCTTCATGGCAAATGTTGTGATTTTGGGCGCGGGGCTGATGGGGAGTGCGTTTAGCACGCCTTTAGCCGACAATGATCATGCGGTGCGCTTGGTGGGGACTCATTTGGATGATGAGATCATTGAAGAACTTCACGAATCCGGCATACATCCACGATTGCGGGTAAAACTGCCTGATGCGGTGACGCCCTATACGTATGACCGTTTGGGTGAAGCGTTGGCGGGAGCCGATCTTGTGGTGGTGGGAGTCAACTCACTTGGAGTAGACTGGGCCTCTTTTATGTTAAGCCAAACGTTGCCGCCCAATGTGCCATTGCTCATGTTGACCAAAGGCATGGAAGGCGATGGGCAACAGCTTCAACTTCTGCCCGACCTTCTACGCGGTGGATTGCCAACGGAGATGCAGCAGAGCGTGCAGATTGCTGCGATTGGTGGGCCTTCAATTGCGGGCGAACTGGCTGTGCGTCGTCACACCTGTGTTGTAATTACAGGCAAAGATCAGGCGTTGCTCGACCAGTTGGCTGCATTGCTGCGCACGCCCTACTACCACGTGTGGACAAACACCGATTTTGTGGGGGTAGAGGTCAGCGTGGCGATGAAGAATGTTTATGCACTGGCGGTGGGCATTGTGGGTGGGCTGTTGGAAAAAGATGGCACAGGTGCGGATGGCTATGTGATGCACAATTTGGCGGCTGCGATCTTTGCCCAGGGCTTAACTGAGATGAGCTATTTGGTGGAGCAGATGGGCGGTTCGCGTGATACGCTGCTGGGGCTGCCTGGTGCGGGTGATCTTTATGTTACAAGCATGGGCGGGCGCAATGGGCGCATGGGACGTTGGTTGGGGTTGGGCGCGCACTATATTGACGCCAAGAAGAAGCACATGCCCACGGAAACCATTGAGGGAGCAGAATTGGCACTGGCAATTGGCCCCACCATCGAGAAGATGATCTATGCTGGCAAGCTTGATGGGCGTCGTTTGCCCTTGCTGCGTGCGATGATCCAGATTGTTTGTAACGATGCAACAGCACGTATTCCCTGGGATGACTTTTTTGCCCATTAACTTATAAGTGTCTGTTCGCCAAGCTCGCAAGTTAACCCGTGGGGTAGGCCACAGAGAGCCTACCCCACTGTGAAAAGCGGGCGGGCAACGAGGGCACCGCCCCTACAGCTTAACTCGTAGCTTGAGCAAAAGAACCACTAAGTTCTATTGGGGAGTGTTCCAGTGCACTTTCATGTGCAGGCAACCAATGGCTGAGATAGCGCCCAAGCACTTGGCTAAGTTCCAGGACATCACTGCTGTAGCGCCTGCGTAGCTCGGCTTCAATGGTAGGATCCAGAGGGGGGATCGCTGCATAGGGTGTATGGATGCTTTCATGCAGGCGATTGCGGACGCGTTGGCGTAGCCATGAAGTGGGCCAAAGTCGCTTGCCGATGGCACTTAAGAGTGCTGGCGGCTGGTTCAGGAAGTGATTGACCTGATGATTCAGGCTATAGCTTGCCGTGTTGAGGCGCATGCTCACATTGATGGGCACCGTTGTATCCACACCGAGCCACTCAAAAACCCGTTGTGTTTGGGTTAATGGGACGGCTGCTAAATCCTCACTTAAGAGCAGTAAAAAATTCTCTAGCGGATAGTAATTTTGCCACTCTTTTAACAGTTTGGCATAGCACCCCCCTGCATAATAGCCAAACGGGCTACCTGGCACTTGATGGGCTTCTTGCTCAAGCGCGGTGGCAAAATCGTGCGTTTCATAGCCATGATGAAACGCGAAAAGATAGTGCGACCACGCACGCGCAACGGGATCTCGCAACAAAACAACAAATTTTAGTGGAGCGTCACCATAGTGCGCGCGTAAGCGTGGGCCGACGATATGTGGGTGCGCAAAATAGGTCGATGATGCCTCGCCGCGCCACGGGTACTTAGACCAGTCACCTCCATTTGTATGCCGACAAAATTGGCGATGATAATAGTCAGTGCCTTGTTGATAGAGATCTGTCTTTTTGAAAAAGTATGGGTTGCGCGGCAGGGTAAAGCAGATTGCGGGGTGTTGCGCCAAATAAGTGGACATGGAAGCTGTCCCCGCGCGCATAGCTCCCAGTAAGAAAAAGTTGGGTGATTGACGAGAAGGATCAAACATGCGATCGTCACTGCCTCCTATCGGGGTAGGGGTTATAGAGTCGAGGCAACGCACATGTGCCTCGATATGTGTACTTCGGTTGAGTTTGCTGTGATGATCAATGTCGTGAGCAATGATTGACGTCGATAATGACCTTGACTACATGGTCTTGGTAAGCATCGTTGAGAACGAATGCTTCAGGCGCTTGTTCGAGCGGGAAGCGATGGCTAATTAGGGCATTGACGTTAATCGCCCCGCTTTCTACGAGACGAATGGCACGGGGATAGACATGCTTCATGCGTCGCGACATGACAATGGTCAGTCCCTTGCGGCGCGCAGTGGCATGGTTCATTTCAAAGCGATTGTTGCCAGGGATGCCCACAAGAACCAGGCGACCCCCCAGGCGCACCATTTCAGCACCCCATTGGATGGAATGATCTGCCCAGGCGGCTTCAATGGCAACATCAACGCCACGCCCTTGGGTGGCTTGCTGAACGGCCGCAACTGCATCAAGCTCATTGTAATTGATGGGGATGCCTCCAAGTTCCTCTGCTAAAGCGAGTCGCCAGGGAAATTGGTCTACGACATAGATAGGTTGGGCACCCGCGGCGCGCACGGTTTGGAGCAGGCTGAGGCCGATGGGGCCTGCGCCCAAGATGACGACGCTTTCTGCCACACGCAATTTTGCCAGATCGGCGGCATGAATGGCAACGCCCAATGGTTCTAGTAGGGCCGCAGCGGCATCGTCGATTGCGTCGGGAACAGGGAAACAGGTGTGGGCAGGCACCAACATCCATTGGGAGAGACTGCCAGGGTCGGGATAGAGACCACAAAAGTGCAGGCGACGACAAAGGTTAGGATGACCTAGTTCGCACATTTCACAGCGACCACAGGGCTGGGCTGGATCTACCGCCACGCGCACCCCTACTTCTAGGGGATTAAACTCTCCATCGAGAATTTCTCCACTGCCCACTTCGATCACAGTGCCTGAAAATTCATGACCGAGCGTTAAGGGCGATTCGATTGGGGTATCGCCAATGCGTCCATCTTGATAGGTATGCAGATCGCTACCACAGATGCCTACTGCATTGATCTGCAACAGAACTTGCCCAGGCCCAGGCAACCCAGGATGCGGCACTTGGTCAACACGCAGGTCTTTTGGCCCATAAAGACGGGCTGCTGTCATGGTGGTGGGATACCTAGGGGTGGAATGACCCATTGCGATCTTGCTCCCGAGAGTTGACGTGCAGATGAATCAAGCATGGCATACCATACCACTACCACTCCGAGTATAGCATGAGCATGGGTACGTGCGCCAGACAGCAAAAAGTTGCCAAATGGAATTTATGGCAAAAACAGCACGGGGTAGAAATTTTAAGATCTATGCGACGGTAATTAGGCGTGAGTGACACGGAATGATTGTCAGAAAACTTGTAGGTTCCTGACTAAATAATAACCATAAGAGTGTCAGGATACAAATTTTTCCGCTTCTACACGTAAACATTTTCGTCTTTCACACATTGTCACCAAATTTATCTCTCGCGGCCTTTTCTTGCCGATGCGGTAATGTGGTTGCCGTCAGCCGCATCCCGGCTTGCTGATAGAGGCCGTGGGTGGCAACTTTGGTCTGCAAACAAAAAGGGGCGAGCCTCCCGTGGGAGAACCCGCCCCTTTTGCTTACCCTCTATTTACCCTCGACTTACTCATGAAAGCGTTAGGCTTCTAGCGCTTCAAGCGTGGTAAAGGTCAACTTTTCACCTACGGCGTCCACAAGTACATGGTCGCCATCTAAAATCTTGCCTTCCAAGATTTGCGTCGCCAATGGGTCTGCAATCAAGTGCTGGATCACCCGCTTGAGCGGACGTGCTCCAAAGGCCGGGTCAAAGCCCAACTGGACAACCAGTTCCTTGGCTGCATTGGTCAACTCCATTGTAATGTTGCGTACCTTGAGCAGGTTGCGGAAGCGATGCAACTGAATATCCACGATGTATTTCAGATGTTCCAACTGCAAGGCGTGGAAGATGACAATTTCATCCACACGGTTGAGGAACTCGGGGCGGAAGTGCTGGTGTAGCACTGCACGCACACGACGCTCCACTTCTTCATCCACACCGGCAACCTCTAGGATGTGCTGGCTACCGAGATTGCTGGTCATGATAATGATGGCGTTGCGGAAATCTACCGTCCGCCCCTGGCTGTCGGTTAACCGTCCATCATCCAACACTTGCAGCAATACATTAAAGACCTCGGCGTGGGCTTTTTCAATCTCATCGAAAAGCACCACTGAGTAGGGCTTGCGGCGCACCGCTTCCGTCAACTGACCGCCCTCGTCATAGCCGATATAGCCTGGTGGCGCACCAATCAGCCGTGCCACAGTGTGACGCTCTTGGTATTCGCTCATATCGATGCGGACAATGTTTTGCTCATCATCGAATAAAAACTCTGCCAACGCACGCGCCAACTCAGTCTTACCGACACCGGTTGGCCCCAGGAAGATAAAGCTACCAATGGGCCGGTTGGGATCTTGGAGACCTGCGCGGCTGCGGCGAATTGCGGACGAGACTACGGCAACTGCTTCTTCTTGTCCAACAATGCGCTTGCGCAGTTCTTCTTCCATGCGGATCAACTTGGCGCGCTCACCTTCGAGCAGGCGTGAGACAGGGACACCTGTCCACTTGCTGACAACGGCGGCAATCTCCTCGGCGTCAACTTCCTCTTTGAGCAGCGCACCTTTAGATTGCAACTGGCGCACACGCTCTTCCGCTGCCACTAGATCGGTTTCTAGCTGGCGCATGGTGCCATAGCGTAGCTCGGCAGCCTTTTGCAGATCATACGCGCGCTCAGCCTGTTCGATCTCCGTACGTACAGAGTCAATCTGTTCTTTAAGCGTACGTACTTGGCTGATTGTTTCGCGCTCAGATTGCCAGCGTGCCGTCATCTCGGCACTACGCTCTTTTAAATTGGCCAGTTCTTCTTCCAAATCCTCGAGTCGCTGGCGGCTGGCTTCATCTTTCTCCTTTTTCAGTGCCTCTCGCTCAATCTCCAACTGCATAACATCACGATCAATTTCGTCCAACTCTTGTGGCTTGGAATCAATTTGCATACGCAAGCGGCTACCCGCTTCGTCGATCAGGTCAATTGCCTTATCGGGCAGGAAGCGGTCAGAAATATAGCGATGGCTGAGCGTTGCCGCAGCAATGACTGCGCTATCGGTAATCCGCACGCCATGATGAACCTCATAGCGCTCCTTAAGACCGCGCAAGATACTAATGGTATCCTCAACCGTTGGCTCATCGACTAGAACCGGTTGGAAACGTCGTTCAAGCGCAGCGTCTTTCTCGATATGCTTGCGATATTCGTCCAAGGTGGTTGCACCGATGGCATGAAGCTCACCGCGCGCCAACATAGGCTTCAGCATATTGCTGGCGTCCATGCTACCTTCGGCAGAACCCGCGCCCACCAGGGTGTGCAATTCGTCAATGAAGAGAATGATCTTACCCTGTGAATCGACAACTTCCTTTAAAACGGCCTTGAGCCGCTCTTCGAACTCACCGCGATATTTGCTGCCTGCCACAATTGAGGCGAGGTCTAAAGAGACCAATTGCTTGTCGCGCAGGCTGGTGGGAACGTCGCCATTGACAATGCGCTGTGCCAAGCCTTCCACGATGGCTGTCTTACCCACACCTGGCTCACCGATCAAGACAGGATTGTTCTTGGTGCGGCGGCTAAGAATCTGCACCACGCGCCGGATCTGCTCATCACGACCGATGACCGGGTCGAGCTTGCCTCTGCGCGCGTCGGCAGTAAGGTCGCGACCATACTTGGTTAACGCCTCATATTTGACTTCAGGGTTGTCGCTGGTCACGCGTTGACGGCCTCGCACTGAACTCAATGCTTGCAAAATGGCGTTGTTATCCACATTGAAACGGCCCAACAGATCACGTACCTTGCCGGTTTGGGTCACCATTGCCAACAAAATATGCTCGGTCGAAACAAATTCATCCTTCATATTGTCGGCAACTGACTCGGCTTCACGCAAGACATTATTGGTCTCGCGGTTCATGTTGACCTGTGCTCCACCACCCGTGATTTTAGGTTTGGCGGCTAAAAGTTGCTCAACACTACGTTCTAACGCAGCATTGTCGATACCCATACGGTTGAGGAGCGATGGGATGACCCCCCCCTTCTGTCGCATTAACGCCAGTAATAGGTGCTCGGGATCAATGGTTGAATGATTTTGTTCTTCTGCCAGGCTTTGGGCATCTAAAATAGCTGCCTGGGCTTTTTGTGTATATTTATCAAATCTCATATGTTTTTGCTTGCCCCCTCTAGAATTTTACGATTGCCACCTCTTTGCATCGGTAGCGATTTTAGCCATTTGTCATCTTCTCTTGAATGTATAGACGTTATTTGTTTCTATTTGTTGCTATCAGTGTACGCGAATGGTATTAGAACTACAATGTGACTCTGTATGCGTCCTGTATGCGTTGTGTCTGAGGTCTTATATACCCACAAAAACGAGTCAAAAAAGCCTCTTCTGGCGAGAGTGTTGCGAAACACTACTCTGCCAGAAGAGGCTTTTGTCTTTCATGATGTTACTACATGCAGACGTTATGTACTTTGATTCAAAGCTAGAAGGTAACTGTTATCCTCGCTTATGCAACGTCCCGCCAGATGTATGCAAGAGCAAGAGATTGCTACCTGCTGGATTATCGCCGCTTTGAACTGGAGTTTCCGTCTGCTGCTTCCTGATTAATTGCCACACCAGCGCCTTCACCTGTGGCGAGCTTGGTCAAGAGTTCATCTGTCTTGGCTTCTTGATTCAAAATCTCTTGCAGGCGATTTACTGCCTCGTTGTTGCCAAGCTGGAGGGCAAATGTGCGTGCTGTGCCATAGCCCGCAATCTCATAGTGCTCGACACGCTGGGCTGCTGCAATCAAGGCTGCATCCTTCACGGCATCGTCTCCGCGCTTGGTGAGAATTTCTTTCCCTTCTTCCAGCAACCCTTCCATCCCTTTGCACTTCTCGCCACCGGCACTTTCGTTAATGGACGATAGCATTTGCTTTACCATTTCAGCATGATTTTTGGTCTCTTCCAGATGCTTGGTAAAGGCTTGCTTGAGTTCAGGTGCGGAGGCGGCTTCTGCCATCTGGGGCAATGCCTGGATCAATTGTTGTTCAGCGCTGTAAAGATCTTTCAACTGGTCTGCAAATAGGTTCTCAAAGGTGTTGAGTCTCATGTTCATTCTCCTATATCAGTAGTTTTTCTCAGGTCCGTTACTCATCCGGGTCTAGGGGAGATAACGGTGGGTGACTTAGTCTGTCTTGTCTATAGAGTTCTATTAGGGTCACCCATGTCTCCATCAAGAGTATAGAGAAAAATATTCCATATAATAGATGTCGTGATGGAGAAGAAGGATACAAGAGAAGGTAGGGGATTCTATGGTTTGATTGGGTAGCTGAGTTGAAAAGGATAGGCATCTATTCGTGCTGCTGCTAAAGAAATTGCAGAGTAGATGCTGCACGCACCACAGATTGTTGGAATTCTGACAAAATCGTGGAGGGCTGGTAGACTGTTTGGATCAATATTTATCCAAATCCATCCAGGTCAGAAAGGTTTACCTGCATGAATATGCCCAGTGAGAGTGCAATGGATACACGCTTTGTTCGCCACAATGGGGGGGATCATCCGAAAGAGATAGACGATAGATACATCAATCAAAAAGAATTCCGCGTGATGGGTATGTCGCGCAGTGGCAATCATGCCATTATCAATTGGATTTTGCGCCAAGCCGCTGGGCGTAATTGCTTCCTGAATTGTGCAGAGGGAAAAACTAATCCCTTTGTCAGCGCTAGAGAAGCAGACAATGGACTTCCCTATGAGGCAAATTATGCCGAATTCGAGTGGGAACGTGAACAGAGCGGTCTCTTGACTCAAAAGAATCTCCTCATCCATAGTTACGAGGATTCCTTTCTCGGCTATGTTTGTCATCCGCTTTTCGAGCAGAATCACGATCAGTGGGTGGGTGCATCAAAAGCGCGCTATGATCTTTTGATCTTGCGCGATCCCTTTAACCTCTTCGCCAGCCGTCTATATGCAGACTTGTCGGCTCTTTCGCTCTCAACGGCTGTTCGAATTTGGAAGCAACACGCCAATGAATTCTTGGGTCTGCGCCGTACAATGAACCAGCAGCGCATTCTGATCAACTACAATCGATGGGCAACAGAGCGTTCCTATCGAGCGCAACTTGCTGCACAACTTGGCCTTCATTTTACAGATGCGGGCATCAGTACGGTTCATCGGACTGCTGGAGGAAGTTCTTTCGATGGCTATCGCTATGATGGAGATGCCAGCAAAATGCGGGTGTTAGACCGTTGGAAAGTATACCAGCATGACCCACACTTCCGACAGCTCTTTGACCGTGATATGGTCAACACTGCGCGCCGAATTTTTGGCCCACTTGCTAGCGTAGAAGGTCTTTTTGAAAAGACAACAGCGACCGCTGCTTAGGCGCAAAAGCTCACACAGAAGCCTACAAGGACGCGGTAAAAGGCACTCTGTTAGAATGAATAGGCTGGACAGTGTACCATCCGCATCTATCGTAATATCTAGCCAAATGACAGCTACTTCCCCTAGCGTGTATCCCCTAGCGCGTACACGCTAGGGGATATCTCTACATCGCTGGCACGCAGGGCTTTCCTTATCATTGGCACCGATTGTTTATGCTGCGGCTGCCCTCCATGCAAGAACTCCATGGTAAGAAAGAGAGCGCACGATGACGATAGTGACCCTGGTCGCAGCAATTCTGCTGGCCTTGATACACCTATTTGCAGGCAAGATGCACGCTCTCCACGGGATTCCCCGCAGCCGCTGGCTCTCGGCGGCAGGTGGCGTTTCCATTGCCTTCGTTTTTCTCCACCTGTTGCCTGAGCTAGAGGAGGGACAGGAGGTTCTGGGGGAAGCCGTGGAGCTTCCTCTACTGGAGCACTCTGCATATCTAGCTGCTCTGGTGGGTCTGGCTCTTTTCTATGGGCTGGAACGTATGGCTACGCTTGCGCCTACTCAGAGGGGCAAGCAATCCGGACAGGAGGGCAAGCGACCCAAGCAGGGGAATGAGAAATCTGAGCAGACGCGTACTTTTGATGCCATCTTCTGGATTCATGTTGGCTCATTTGCCATTTATAATCTTCTGATCGGCTACACGCTCTTGCAGCGCGACGAGTCTAGTATCAGTGACACGCTCATTTTCACCCTTGCACTTGGGCTGCATTTTGTAGCTAACGACTACAGTCTTTATGATCATCATGAAGAGGTATACGAACACCGAGGACGCTGGATCATGGCTGCTGCCATTCTGCTGGGATGGGGTGTTGGCTACCTCATCGAACTTGATGAAGCTATCACTTCACTGCTAACGGCATTTGTAGCGGGTGGGATCATGCTCAATGTACTCAAAGAAGAACTGCCAGAGGAGCGTGAGACTAGCTTTAAGGCATTTGCCATAGGTGCATCAGCCTATGCTTTGATCATGCTTGTTAGTAGCTAACACGCATGATCTGTTGTGAGGCAAGTAGTAAAAACAAAGGGGATAAAACGATCTTCCAGGAGGCCAATCAAGGAGTCAATTGGCTTCCTGGAAGGTAGATATTTACTGATAGATCTATTTCTGGCGTTCTTTGCGTAACTCTTCGAAGAGACGTTTTTCTTCATTGCTGAGATTTGTGGGTAATTGCACTTCTACCTCTGCTAAGAGATCGCCTCGTTGGTCAGGATTTTTGAGGTCTGGCATCCCTAGCCCACGCAGGCGGAAAATCTTGCCATTTTGTGTCCCAGCCGGGATGGTCAGCACCACGGGACGATCTAGTGTTGGCACTTCTGTTTCGCCCCCCAATAGAGCCGTATATAAGTCGATTGGAAGTTTGACTCGCAAATTGTTTTCCTCCCGCATAAAGCGACTATCGGGTGTAACCTTGATGCGTAAATAGATGTCCCCATGCCCTGTGCCGCCGCGCATCCGCACGCGTGAACCGGTCTTGACACCGCGCGGGATATTGATCTCCATGCGAGTACCATCCTCGGTTTGCAGCATGCGCGTTGTTCCCTTTGCCGCTTCGTCTAGTGTCACTTCCACATCGACTTCATTGCGTGTCTCGGCAGGCGCTGCACCTGGTTGACCCGGTCGTGGATCAAAGTTAAAGCCATAGCGCGGCCCTTGTCCTGGACCTGTGCGGGTGCGGTACTGGGTTCCACCTCCTGCGCCACCGGCTCCAAAGAGCGTGTCGAAGAAGCTGGAGAAACCGCCGCCACCAGCGCCTGCCCCTCCGAAGAATTGCTCAAATTCTTCGGGTGTCATGTTGCGTGTGGTGCCGCCGCGACCGCCACTGCCGCCAACATTGCCCCAGCCGCCCCAATCGAAATCTTCTGCACGTCCACCACCGCGCTCATATTGCTCCCACTGGGAGCCAAAGCGATCATACTTGCTGCGCTTATCGGCGTCGGAAAGGACGGTATAAGCTTCGTTAATTTCCTTAAACCTGGCTTCTGCGGCCTTATCCCCTGGATTTTTGTCCGGGTGATATTGTTGGGCTAGCTTACGAAAGGCCCGCTTTAGCTCCTTTTCGTCTGCCGTGCGCTCTACACCAAGAATTTTATAATAATCTTTATATTCCATATACTTTATAACTTTCTAGCATACTACCCGCACGCTACCCCTGGCCTTGCATGTCACCGTTTCGAACTACTGTGTTGCCTCTGTAGTATATCTCTGTTGAGTGTCTGGTAAGTCTACCATCTTCTCGACAGACTTTCTACTCACGAACCAGCACTCGTGCTGGACGTAGGAGCCGGTCGCCGTCCATATATCCTGTTTGGACGACCTGGGCTACTGCGCCACTGGGTAGATCCCCTTCTTGAATTTGACCCACTGCTTCGTGCAAATTTGGGTCAAAAGGTTGGCCTTGTGCCTCAATGGGTGTTACCCCATAGCGTTTGAGCGTGTTCAAGAACGCCTGATAGGTCGCCTGGATATCACGCAGATACTCTTTTGCCTCGTCTTCCGCCAACGCTTCACCATGTTGGATTGCCAATTCTAGATGATCGGCAAGGGGCAACATGTCGCGTAGAATCTCTTGACGAGAGTTGGCAGTTTCCGTCGCAAATCGTTGTTCCCAACGACGACGCAGGCTGTCTAACTCGGATTGCAGCCGCACATAGCGTTCGCGCCAACTGATTTCTTCCGCCGCTTGGGCATCTTTGGCGTTTTGTTCTTGCTTTTCTTGCTGCTGCACCCCTGCCCTTGCCCAAACCAACTCAGCTTCCATCTGTTTCATGTCGGCATTTTGGCGATGAAGAGCTTCGTTCTTGATCTCCAATTCGCGACGGGCTTGGGTTGCGGCTTCCGTGAGCGATGCCACTTCACGCTGCTTTGCTTCTAGCTCACGCTGTTTCGCAGTCAACGCTGTATTTAACTGCTCGGCTTTGCCTTGAAGCGCTTGGTAGGCTTGAATCAGCCGTTGCACTTCGTCTGATGTGCCGGAAGGTCGGGGTTGTGACAGACCACGCCGCCGGAATGGATCATTGTAAACTGGCATGGGATTGGCCTCTGCTTCCCTCTAGTCTCTTCTCGCGCCGCGGGCGGAGCTATTGCCCCGCCCGCTCAAAACGTTCTGTGAGTTACCTGCTAGTATCAGTTAGCGCAGTATTCTCATTGATATTCTGGTTCTTTCCTGGGCAGATTAGCCAAGGTTAGACCTGGCGATATTCGCCTTCAACCACGTCATCCTCGTCCCCACCTGGCTCTTGACCTGGTGTTGGGCCTGCGCCTGGCTCGCCTGCACCATTCCCCTCTTGCTGGTACATCTGCTGGGTCAGGGCATGGCTTGCCTGTTGCAACTGCTCGGTGAATTGGCGGATTTGAGCAACGTCATTATTGTTAAGGGCCGCCTTCAACTCTTCAATCACCGATTCAATTTGGCCTCGTTCGGTCGCTGGAACCTTGTCTCCCAATTCCCTGAGCGACTTCTCGGTCACGTAGATGAGGTTGTCCGCAGTGTTGCGGGCTTCCGCCAACTCGCGTTGCGCCTTGTCTTCGGTCTCGTGGCTTTTGGCCTCGCGAACCAGGCGATCCACCTCGTCGGTTGACAAGTTGGTTGAAGCAGTGATCTTCACGCTCTGCTCCTTGTTGGTCGCCTTATCCTTCGCCACGACATTCAAGATACCATTGGCGTCGATGTCAAAGGTGACTTCAACCTGCGGCACGCCACGGGGTGCCGGTGGGATTCCATCGAGACGGAAGTTACCCAACGTCTTGTTGTCCCGTGCCATAGGCCGCTCGCCCTGCAAGATATGGATATCCACAGCGGTCTGGCTATCTGCTGCCGTGCTAAAGACCTCGGTCTTCTTGGACGGAATCGTGGTGTTGCGTGGAATGAGTACGGTCATCACACCACCCATTGTTTCCAGACCCAAGCTCAACGGAGTCACGTCTAGCAAGAGCAAGTCGCTGACTTCACCACCCAACACACCTGCTTGCAACGCAGCACCTATTGCCACGACCTCATCGGGATTCACACCCTTGTGAGGCTCTTTGCCTGTGAGCGAGCGCACAAGTTCTTGAATCATGGGCATACGGGTTGAACCACCCACCATGACCACTTCATCTAGATCCTGAGGCTTCACCCCGGCGTCCTTCAACGCATTCGAGAAGGGCTGCTTACAGCGCTCGACCAAATCGGCGGTCAATTGCTCAAATTTGCTGCGGCTTAGGGTCATCGCAAGATGCTTGGGGCCGCTGCTATCTGCCGTAATATAAGGCAGGTTGATTTCGGTTTGTGGCGTGGACGAAAGCTCAATTTTTGCCTTCTCCGCCGCCTCACGCAGACGCTGTAGCGCCTGGCGATCCTGACTCAGGTCAATGCCTTGTTCCTTTTTGAACTCCTCGAAGAGCCAATGGACAATACGCTCGTCCCAGTCATCACCACCGAGGTGCGTGTCACCGTTGGTGGACTTCACTTCAATCACGCCATCGCCCACTTCCAAGACGGATACGTCGAAGGTACCACCACCCAAGTCGAAGACCAAGATGGTTTCGTCGCTCTTCTTATCCAGACCATAGGCAACGGCTGCGGCGGTCGGCTCGTTGATGATGCGGAGCACTTCCAAACCGGCAATTTGACCCGCGTCTTTGGTCGCTTGGCGCTGGCTATCGTTGAAGTAGGCAGGAACTGTAATGACAGCCTGCTTCACATCCTCACCCAAGTAAGCTTCAGCATCGCGCTTGAGCTTGCCCAAGATCATGGCGCTGATCTCTTGGGGAGTGTAGACTTTGTTCTTGATAGGAATTGAGACACGGGCGTCGTGGTGCGGACCTTCTGTAATGGCATAAGGTACCATTTCTGTGGTCTTGCGTGTTTCGGGTTCATCAAAGCGACGACCCATCAAACGCTTCACCGAAGAGACCGTATTCTCTGGATTTACAACAGCTTGACGCTTTGCCGTAATACCCACCAAGCGATCGCCACTCTTGGTAAACGCTACAACTGATGGCGTTGTACGCGCACCTTCTGAATTGGAAATTACTGTAGGGTTACCACCCTCCA
>JBBQIG010000036.1:0-15971 GCA_038324715.1 Anaerolineae bacterium
TAATTTGAGGGTGGTGTATATTGGCTCGTATTTTGGTGATTGATGACAATACATCTATGCGTGATGCCGTTTGCGAAATGCTGCAACAGGTGGGTCACCAAACGATTTCAGTGGAAAGTGGACGCAATGCAATCCAAATCCACCGCAACGAACCTGTTGATCTCATTATCACAGATTTGTTTATGCCAGACACAGATGGGCTGGAGGTTATCTACCAGTTTCGTCGCGAATTCCCAGAGGTGAAGATCATTGCGGTCTCTGGTGGCGGTAGCCGTGGCTTGGTGGAACTCCTCGTGGTGGCAAAGAAAATGGGCGCACATCGCGCGTTCATGAAACCTTTTGCCTGGGAAGAACTGCTGACGGCTATCGAAGAGCTTATGGATCCTTCACCCAACAGCTAACCAACTTTCCCAGATTAGATTTCAGACTAAAAAGGGGCGACTCGTGAGTACTTACACGAGTCGCCCCTTTTTAGTCTACCAAGTTTTTTGCTATTCCTATTCTGGTTCAAGTCTCGCATCCTTTGCTCGATCCAAAACTTGTCGCACTGAAGTCGTCAACTGCTTCACTGTAAATGGCTTTTGCAGCCAATCTACAATCCCCTGTTCCAAAAGCGAGCGGCCTTCCTGCTCCAATGGATAGCCCGTAACAATCATCATGTTAACGGCAGGCTTTGTGCTACGCACCTGTTGATATAGCTCCATTCCGCCCATCTCTGGCATCATAAGGTCACTAACCACCAGATCGATTGTGTCAGCATGTTGAGCAAAAAGTTCCAATCCGGCTCGACCATCCGCCGCAACCATCACGCGATAGCCCATCATCTCGAGGATGGCCTTTGTTGCCTCGCGTGCCGGGGCATTATCTTCCACCAGCAAAATAGTCTCAGTGCCTTCGCCATAGAGTTCTGACAGTTCATTTTCGGGTCTAGCCAGTAGCTCACCTGCCAGCGCAGGCAAATATAAAGTGAAACGTGTACCAATGCCCACTTCACTTTGCGCCGTCACCACCCCTTGATGCTGTTGGACAATGCCATACACTTGAGCCAACCCAAGTCCCGTCCCCTTCCCAACATCCTTAGTCGTAAAGAAAGGATCAAAGATGTGAGGTAAATTTTCGGGGGCAATTCCTTCCCCACTATCCGCAACAGAGATCTCAAACCATTGACCTGCCTTCAACCCTGTAACACTAGGCGGCTCATTTTCGTTCACGCGCACAGACTGCATCGAGAGCGTGAGTTTTCCCCCATTCGGCATGGCATCGCGTGCATTTACGGCAAGATTCGTTAATGCTTGTTGAAGGCTAGTGGCATCCGCCAGTACGGTACACTCTCCTTCAACCTCTACCTCTAGCTGATAAAAAATGTTCTCAGGCAGCGTGCGCTCCCAGAGTGTTACGGTCTCCTTAAGTAAATTTTCCAGATCAACAGGCAGGCGATCAATAATGGTTTGGCGGCTAAAATCCAAAATTTGACGAATCAAGCGGCTGGCAGTGTGTGCCTGTTCACGAATGACAAGCAATTTCTGCTGATCTTCACGATCCAGAAATAGATTACGTTGCAGCATCTGCACATAGAGTAGGATTACGGCAACAATATTGTTGAAATCATGCGCGATTCCTGCAGCAAGTTGCCCCACAGCCGCCAGCCGCTGATGCTGTTGAATACTCGTTTGGATCGATCGCTCATACGTAACATCATGAATCATAATCAACCAACCACCCTCAGCACCCGTTTCACCAACAGGCACAGTGGTTATCTCATACGTTCTGCCATTTGTGGTGATCTCCTGCGTGGGCGATTGCTCTCCACGCGGCAGCAGAAAGCGTCCCAGTTTCTGCCCCCCCAACTCCTGGAGCTTCTCTCCCACAACCACCTTCAGCAAGTGGGGCAGCACATCTTGCACATGCTGATTTGCCAACAGGACACGCCGCTGCGGATCAAGCAGCACCAGGCCAAAATTCACCGATTCCATTACCCGATCCAACTGACGCGCCTGCGTCATGACCTCCTCATATAGGTCGCTACGCTGAAAAGCAGCCGTACATAAATCGGCAAGTGTACCAAAGAGTTGCACCAATTCATCATCTGGATACTCTGCCACACCAATAACTATCGCCCCCATCACCGCGTCTGAATTCGCAAGTGGCGCAATCATCAGATAGGGAGGATGCTGCAAAAACTTTTTAAAGATGCTCGACGGCAGATCGCGCCGCGAATCCAGTATACGTACCGTTGGAACGATATTGAGTTCACCGTACATCAACTTATCAGGCAGCACCGCATCAGCGAGGGGGAGCAAATCGCCAAGTGCCTCTTCAAAGACGAATCCACCATTCTCGCTGCGCAGAACTACCGCCACCCCTTGCGTTGGCAACAATGCCATCAGACTCTCCACGATAGCAAGGTTAAGCGAGTGCCGTGTTCGCAGTGGGCGCAGTGCTTTTCCCATGTGTATCATCGCCACCAACTGCTGCTCGCGTCGCTTACGTTCGGTAATATCCTGGTTAACAACCACAGCGCCTGTCAAGTCACCAGCAGAATTTCGCAAGGGTACAGCCGAATTCAAAATGACCATGCGCGTCTGATTGGCACTAACAACTTCAACCTCTTGATTTAACACGTTTTCGCCGCTTTGAAGCGCCTGACGGCCTGCCCACTCATCTTTAAGTACTAGCTCGTTATTCTGTGTCCACCGTGCCGAAGGCGACCAATCTTCAATGGCGTCCGTTTCAAAATGCCAAATTTCCTGCGCTGCGCGGTTAAACCGAACAATTTTATCTTCGGAGGATAAGACAAAGATGCCAACAGGTAGAATATCGAGGATCTGGTTTAACAGTTCTTCATTGCTACGCAGTGCAGACTCAGCACGCTTGAGCGTAAGCAAATGACTGACCATTGATGTATAAAGTTCTAAAATACGCCATTGATGCGGCAAGAATGCCTGTTGCGAGAGCAAGTTATCGGCAGAAATAACACCGATCACCTCGTCACCATTCAGTAATGCTGCTACTCCAACATCACCAATACCCACGACCTCATTCTTATGGTTAAAGAGTGGTGTTTGCGAGAGTTTAAACATCTTCTTGGGGTTGTCAATCACTCGCCTTTCAAGGGGGAGTTCATCCACACGGTAATAGCATGCACGCTCATCGCGTAACTTACCCTCTTCGTCGATACCAAAGGTACCGCGAACCCTTTTCTTATCATCGTAAATCAGCCAGATAGCAATTCGATCAAAACCAAGTTCTTCCAAACCAGCAAGCACAGCCTGACGGCAAAGTTCGTCAACACTGGGAGCCATTGCCAATCGATTGGCAGCCCAAACAATTTCCGCCATCCCTTCTGCAAATTGTTGATCAACCGCCAACGTATTACGCAGAATCTCTACCGCCTGATGTTGATCGGTGGTGTCAATCTGCATAAGCACCACGCCCTTCTCGCCATCAAGAGGAACCGGCTCCGCAAGTTGATGATGGCGACTCTGCAATAGATCGAGATGTTCTGCCATCTCCAACGGCACATCACCCTGTGCGGCAAGCACATTAAGCTCACCTTCAGCTTGTTGCAGCAACACTCTCAAATTCTGAAGACGTTGTGCATACGGAATAGAACTATCTTCCTCTTGGGACATATCATTCTCAGCCATATGCAAATTTTCGCTCCCACTGAAGCATTTAGCTCACTGGATATCTAGTCAAACGTCATGCGAGGGTGCGTATAAGCGGTGGCAAACATGAAGCACATTGAGGGTCTATAGCCGGACAGTAAAAGTTTTACAAAAACTTGAGGCATCGTCCAAGCCCCTTGTAATGACGACACCAAATTCTTCGTTATGGAATACTTATGCGTCCACATCACCAATGCGCGAATTGAGGATCAAACGTACGCCACGCTCAAAAGTAAAGTAGTTCCACATCCATTGCACAAAGACTAGGATGCGATTATTAAACTCTAATAAATAGATTAGGTGGATAAAGAGCCAAGATAGCCAAGCAGGATAACCAGTCAGTTTCCAACGGCCAATTTGTGCCACGGCGGAGGCACGACCGATGGTGGCAACGCTGCCTTTATCGTTATACTTGAACACAGGGGCAGGAGTTCCAGCAATACGACTGGCGATCACCTCCGCCATATAGCGCCCTTGCTGCATGGCAACTGGCGCAACACCCGGCAGAGGACGCTCTAGTCCGTGGGCGAAGTGGGCCAAATCGCCAATGACAAACAGGTTGGGGAAACCTGGCACACTCAAATCTGGCTCCACCGTGACGCGCCCCGCGCGATCCAACTCTGCGCCCGTTTGTGCCTGTATCAGCTTACCTAATGGCGACGCCTGCACACCAGCAGCCCATAAGACAGTTCGACAAGGTATCGTGCTTGTCGTCTCCCCTTGGCGTACGGTCACATCCATGTCGGAGATCCCAGTCACCATCGTTTTTGTCATCACCGTGACACCCAACTTGGTGATATCCTCTTCCGCTTTGGCAGAGAGTTCAGGCAAGAAAGGCGGGAGCACTCGATCCGCGGCCTCAATCAGTAAAATTTTAGCCGATGCAGGATCAATTCTGCGAAAGTTATCACGCAGAGTATGATGAGCCATCTCCCCCAGCGCGCCAGCTAGCTCCAATCCAGTTGGCCCACCACCCACCACCACAAAGGTAAGCCAAGCATCGCGCACTGCCGGGTCTTCAGCGCGTTCAGCTTCCTCATACGCCGTCAGCACCCGCCGTCGAATGTCCAACGCATCTTCCAGTGTCTTCAGCCCAGGTGCATCCGTGGCCCATTGGTCATTGCCAAAATAGGAATGTGTCGCGCCAGTGGCAATAATCAGGTAATCATAGGCAATGCGGCTGCCACCTGTCAGCACGACAGCATTGCCCGCAGCGTCTAATTCGCTCACCTCGCCCAGCATCACCTCTACGTTATTATATCGCTTAAAGATGCCACGCAGGGGCGCAGCAATATTGCCAGGAGAAAGACCCGCCGTTGCCACTTGATAGAGAAGGGGTTGAAACAGGTGATGGTTGCGCCGATCAATTAAGGTCACGCGTACCCCCTGTTTAGCCAGCTTTTTGGTGGCATTCAAGCCACCAAAACCACCACCAATAATGACAACGTGAGGATTCATCAATAGATGTCACACTTTCTGTCCACTCACAGAAGACTCCAAAGGAGACTACAAGAGAGCAGTAAACGGTCGTGATCGGCTAGCTAACATCTCCATGACCACGCCAGAACTGCTCTACTTGACTCGCCAGTTGGGGATAGCTCACCAAGGTCGGATCTTGTGCAAAAAGAGTTTCAGCCGCCGTGCGTGCGGTCAACAATGTATCCATATCGCTCAATTGAGCAACACGCAAATTGGGCAAGCCACTTTGGCGCGTGCCAAGAAAATCACCAGGCCCACGCAGTTCCAAATCCTTCTCAGCAAGGTCAAAGCCACTCTGTGTCGCTTCCAGTGCCAACAAACGCTCAGAAGCATCCGCACCTTCTGCCTTGCTGACCAACGCACAGTAGCTCTTTTCTTGACCGCGACCCACGCGACCACGCAACTGATGCAGTTGGGCCAAACCAAAGCGTTCTGCATCTTCAATCATGATCACAGTCGCATTGGGGACGTCAATGCCCACTTCGATGACGGTGGTGCTGATCAGTATGTCATACTCACCCGCGGCAAAGGCACGCATGACCTCATCCTTTTCCTGACCGGTCATCCGTCCATGCAGCAACGCCAACCGCAGGTCGGGGAAAATGTCGCGCTGAAGTCGTTCATATTCAGAGACAGCCGCACCAGCGTCCAACTTCTCGCTCTCCTCGACCAGTGGATAGACGATGAAAGCTTGGCGTCCAGCCCGTGCTTCATGACGCATAAAGCCATAGATGCGTTCACGCTCAGAAGGCCGGAACCACTTGGTCTTGATCGGCTCACGTCCAGGTGGCATCTCATCGATCACACTCAGGTCCAAATCCCCATAGAGGGTAAGCGCCAACGTACGTGGAATGGGTGTGGCGCTCATGACCAAAAGGTGAGGCTGGCTGCCCTTGCTACGCAACGCACCCCGCTGCTCAACACCAAAACGATGCTGCTCATCCACAACAACCAAACCCAGGTTTGCAAACTCCACAGCATTTTGAATCAACGCCGTAGTACCCACCACAATATCCACTTCGCCAGCAGCCAGCGCCGCCAGAATCGCCTCGCGTTGGCTACTACTCACCCGCCCTGTCAACAAAGCCACTTCCAGCGGGCGTCCATCAGGCCGAACTTGATCACCCAGTAGTTTGCTCAAGCTGCGATGATGTTGCTCCGCCAAGATCTGTGTGGGAGCAAGCAGCGCCGACTGCGCGCCATTGGCGGCGGCAATATACATTCCCGCTGCAGCAATGGCAGTCTTACCACTTCCCACATCGCCCTGCACCAGACGGGTCATGGGAATGGTGCGCGTTAAATCGCGACGCATTTCATCCAACACCCGAACCTGTGCATTGGTCAAAGCAAACGGCAGCCCCGATTGATAGCGAGCAAGCATCTCTTCATCGCTCGTCAATGCAACTGCCGTGGCACTCTGTAGGTCACGGCGGCGCTGCAACACGCCTAGCTGGACATAGAGCAACTCATCAAAAGCCAACCGGCGCAATCCAGCCAGTACTTGTGACTGATCTGCCGGAAAATGCACCTGGCGCAGTGCTTGCGCCAACGGCAACAGATCATGTTCATCGGCAATAAAATCGGGCAGCGGATCCACAATCATCTCCACATACTCATCCAATACCTGCTTGATGAGCACACGCAGTTTCTTGTTACTCATGCCCTCTGTCAGCGGATAAACTGGTGTCAACCTGCCAGTTGCCACCATCTCTTCATCCACATCTTCAAAGACAGGACTTTCCAAAGTCTTACGTCCCAGGAAAAGCCCGACCTTGCCGCTAAAACGCATTGTCGTGCCAATTTTTAGCTGGCTACGCACGTACTTGTTCCACCAATTGGCATGAAGCGTCCCTGTCCCATCTGACAATACAGCCTGAATCATCTCGCGCTTCATGCTGATCTTACGCGCCAGCACCTCCCACACATTGGCAATCACCGTGACTGTTTCGCCAGGTTGTAGTTGGGCAATGGTACGTTGCTGGCTAAAGTCGTCGTGGCGGCTGGGCAAATGCCAAATCAAATCAACAATGCGTTGGATTCCGAGACGGGCAAGGATTTCTGCGGTAGAGGCACCCACCCCTGGCAATGTCGTAGTAGGGGCGAGTAGATCATCTGGGCTGCGACGGCTGGCGGCTTGCTGGCGACGCAGACGTTCACGCGCAACATGGGTCGGCTCTGGCGGTGGCAGCGTGACAAACTCTTTCTCAGTCTCTCTATAGGGATCTCGATCTGGAGCATCGCTATACGTTTCACTGTCCAGCACGGCAGACCGTGCCCACTCACCTGAATCAGAAGATTGCTCACTTCGCCTCTGGTTGCCAACAGCAGCGTCGCGCGGCGTGTTGCCACGCTTTCCAGGGGCATCGCCCTCACTCGGATAAGCATCCCCGGAAGGCTCAGGCTCAACAACAGCCTCTTCTGGGGCCGTTACTGAGGCCGTTAGCTCATCCAACTCCATTGGCTCGCCAGAAAGCCCTTGGCGCATGGTTGTGGCAATCTCAGGTCGCGTCTCTAGCGTCGCCACCTGATAGCGTTCCATCAAGATGACGACTGCCGCTACAATCTGGGGGTCGGCCTCCTCCTGCACACAGTCCTTAAGCCACCGTGCAGCCATTGCCTGCAATCCGCCAATGACGGCGCGATTACGCCAACCTTGGCGTTCTTCTAGTTCCAAGACACGTAGTAGACGCTGAAAGGCCGATGCTGCCACGAATTAATACGCTCCTTCGTAGACCACAACGCCAACCATATTGGGACCCAAATAGGCGGCGAGACTGGCTGGGAAAGTAACACGCACAACCTGCACATGCGGCAATGTTTCGCGCAAACGTGCAGCCAATGCCTCTTGCGTTTGGTCGTAGGCATGATTCATAATACCTACCTTCTCGACATTCGCAAACTCAATCACAAATTCATGCAGTTTTTCAACCACTTCATCGCGCGTCTGCACCTTTTCCAACGGTGCAAGTTTACCATCTTCCATCATCAACATCGCTTTGATGCCCAACATGGTGCCCAAAACGCTTTGTGATGGCCCAAGCCGCGCACTGCGCTCCAAATAATTCAAGCTTTCGGCAAAGAGCGCCACATATAAATGCGGCACAGAGCCATTGGTGATGCGCGCGATCTCGTTGATTGACGCGCCGCGTTCAGCCGCAGCCGCAGCCTGCTCCACCAACAAACCCAGCCCATAGGAAGTGCTCAGGCTGTCGATGACCCGAATTGTATAGCGCCCCTTGAGCATCTCGGCAGCCCGACGCGCCTGTTGCCACATGGGGCTAAGTTCACTGCTCATGTGGATCGAAACAATCTGCTCCGACTCCTTGCCCATGCGCTGATAAGTATCCAGGATCGTGTTAATGTCAGCCGCATGAACATCTGGCAAACGGCCCGAGCCATTCGACTGGGACTCTTGCAACTTGGCAAAAAGAGTATCCGCCGAGAAATCAGGTGTCTCTTCCACCAACGACGCCCCAATTTTGAGACGGTGGGGAATTACCTCAATCTGGTACTTTGCCAACACTTCTGGCGATAAATATGCGTTGCTATCTGTAACAATTCGTACTTTGCCCATCCGCGACCGCTTTACCCCTACTATTGTTTCAACGAGACTATAAGATAAAACTAAAGATAAAACTAAAAATATGACTGTGAAATAAGACCAAGAAAGTAAACAAGAAAAAGAGAGCGAAACCTGTAGCGATGTTACTTTATGCTCAATGGGATCGGCAACAATGCCCGCGCCTGCACTTTGGTTGCGTCGCCATACTTTTTGCAACTTCAAACAAGCAACTGTGAGCAAACACCAGATCAACATCCCCAATCTGGTTTAGCATACCCAACCCGACGTCTTCACACAAATTTTCGTTGCACCTTGTTCAGTCTCACTTCGATTTCTCTCCTTCGCTCATTGTCTCTCCTAGTCCCTGGTCTGCCTCTACCCTGTTTAGCTCAACCTATATTGGCTCTACAAAATAAACAGGAAAAATAACAGACAGTTTGGGGCTGGTGGCGTGCTCACCTGCACATCCTCATAACACAGCAAGCGTCATCAATTTGACACTCTTTTTCTCCTGTGTTATTCTATTTAAGTTGTTTAACCAGGGAAACGAGCCCGCGCGCCGCAAGCGCCGTGTGCAGTTAGCAAGTTTTTAGAAGGAGCTTCATCATGGCGAAATGTCAAGGTTGTGGCCGCGGCCCACAGTTCGGTAATAATCGACCGTGGTCTCGTAAGGCGACCCGACGCCGCTGGGACATCAATGTCCAAAAAGTGCAGGTTATGAGCGGTGGTAAGGCTGTTTCCAAGCGCCTCTGCACCTCTTGTATCCGCACGCTGCAAAAGACATAACTGGACAAAGTAGTTTTCTGCCCAGACATAAAATGCGCCTGTCAAATTGACTGGCGCATTTTGTTTTAGAATGACTTGTTTACCAGTGGCTTGTAGGTGTACAACAAGCCACTGGCCCCACTTCTCAATACAAGCGTCTGTATCAGCAGACGCAATCAGAAAAATCAACTTAAGCCGCCACGGCTCGACGCAACTGTCCACAACCAGCGTTAATTTCAATACCCCGTCGCAACCGCACCGTCGCCGACACACCATACTCGTGTAAAATCTCCACAAAGCGTTCTGTATCCTCATCTGTGCTCGGCTGAAACTTGCTATCTGGAATCGGATTCAGCGGAATCACATTCACATGGCAAAGCATGTTTTGTAACTTCTCGCCAAGTTCGTGAGCCAATTCGGCGCTGTCATTGATACCTTTCATCAAGGCATATTCAAAGGTAACGCGGCGGTGAGTCTTGGCAATATAGCGCTCAACTGAAGCCAAAAGCTCATCAACTGGATACCCCTTGTTCACAGGAACAAGTTGTGTACGAAGCGTATCATTTGGCGCATGCAAACTGACGGCAAGATTGATTTGCAAGCCTTCATCCGCCATGCGGTCGATCATGGGCACCAATCCCACCGTACTCAACGTGATATTGCGTGCGCCCAAGCCAAAGGCTCCTGGGTCTGTCAACCTGCGTAGCGCAGTCCACACATTCTTATAGTTGTGCATCGGCTCGCCCATGCCCATTAACACAATGTTGGTCACGCTGCTAGGGCGTTCCACGTCAGTTTCAGGTAGAGCCCCTGGTTGCGCCAAGTAGCGCGCAAAATAGAGCACTTGCGCCACAATCTCACCAGAAGTTAGATTGCGTGCCAGCCCACCCTGGGCAGTAGCACAGAAGGTACAACCCATTGCACAGCCCGCTTGGCTGCTAATGCAAAGCGTGCGCCGCTTATCATAAAGCATTAGGACAGCTTCAATTGTCTGTCCATCGTGCAATCGAAAGAGAATCTTATAGGTATCACGCGCCAAAGAGACTTGCTCAAAGACGGGTGTCATCATCTGCAATGTTGCACGCTCTGCCAACTGGGCGCGCAATTTTTGGGGCAAGTTGCTCATCTGCTCGAAGTCAGCAGCATAGTGCTGATAAATCCACTCCCAAACCTGGCGGGCGCGATAAGCAGGCTGACCTAGCCCTTTTATAAATTCAGTTAACTCGTCCAAACTCAGTTCCAACAGCGAAACGCGCTTTTCCGTCTCTAACTCTATACTAGAGCCTGTGTTAGATTCTGTATCAGACGGCATCAATAAAGGGATCGTATTCATAGCTCAATTGTATCGCGCCCGCGCAAGCGGGTCAAAACACCACCTAGGTAGCCTGCTTCAGAGCTACTTCAGACCATCGGCTAGACGAAACGCTGCCAATAATTCAGGAAGTCCGTGAATCACCAAATGAGGAGGACGCTCCACTTTTGCATATTCCTCTTCCGTCGTAACCCCCGTCAGCACGCCGACAGTCAACATGCCCAGCTCCAATGCACCGAGAATATCCGTATCATAACGATCACCCACCATCAGCGTCGTTGCAGGCTCAGTCCCCACCCGCTTCATCGCCTGTTCGTACATACCAGGATAAGGCTTGCCCACAAATTCGGGGGCTTGTCCGCTAGCAGTCGTCAAAAGGGCAACGATGCTCCCCGTACCTGGAACTTGCCCTCGCTCCGTAGGCAGGCTTGGGTCGGGATTGGTAGCAACAAAGCGTGCACCATTGCGAATGGCAAGCGTAAGGTCGGTTAGGATGGCATAATCCAGCCCAAAGAAGATGGTCGCAACCACCACCTCAGCTTCCAGCGGATCCGTCACCAAGTCAAAGTCTTTACTGAGCAACTGATCGCGCAGCGACTGCTCGCCCATCATCAAGACCTTTGTTCGCGGCGGAACCTGCTGTGCCAACCAGTTTGCGGTTGCCTCGGCGCTGCCCAAAATATGCTCCGGCTGTACCGTCACCCCCATCGCCGCCAATTTCTCGCTGAAGTTAGCAGAGGTACGGCTGGAATTGTTGGTCACGCAAAGCCAGCGCCGTCCACTTTCATCCAGATAGTCGAGTAACTCTTGCACACCTGGCAAGCCTTGGTTCCCAACATAAAGCACGCCATCCATATCCAACAACACCGATCGCACGTCACGCAATAGTGTTGCCTGTTCTTCCAAAGTTGCCATAATTGCTCCACGACTTCTGTAATAGATTGCTGATTGTTTTGAAAATTTTTGGTATATAAACTCAGGTTGCGGTTGCCACGCGCATCAAGTAATCGCTACACAGGGTCAGTTTGGCTCTCATCAGTCGCGTCAGCCAAATCTTCTTCCACATCTGCGGCGGCTGTAGCAACCGCCCAACTGACCACAAACCAAACCCCACCGCCGATTAGCAATGCCATGGCAATGCTCGCGGGATTATTGGGTACAGTGCCACGTACAATTCCCACCACTGTTAGTGCCAAGCCGAGCAATCCAAATGCCAGCCCAACCCGTAAGGACATACTTATTCGATCCATAGCTACCTCGTTAATCTATGCTCTGTTACTCTATGCTCTATTGCATCCACGGTTCTTTATGTACCGCATCTTTATGTACCGCAAATCATAAGAGTAACACGAGTTTGTTTGGGTACAGAAAAGGATATATTTACTCGTCAGGTGGTGTTGCAACTTCAATTTCGGGGCCACTTCCGGCAAGCCGCATGTCTTGAACGTTCAATTGCAGGCTTTGGCGACCTTGCCACTCATTCGCCTCTAATTGAAAAACCAAATCAACCCTATCACCCACACGAAGCTGATCCGCCCATGCCCCTTGCTGAAAAGCCACCGCATCCAACACGGTACTTTGTGAGTCTTGGTCAACGATCATCTTCAAATGCTTCCCTCCCCCCACAGTACGCAGATCACGAACGCGTAGATTGCGACAGAGCAAGCGTGGCGTAGAGTTACCATTCCCAGTCGGTTCAAGCCGCGCCAATTGCCCATGCGCCCCCCAGGTTAGCTCCTCCAACTTGGTCTCGGCATCGATCCATAAGGTTGGACGCAAGTTCTCTCGCCCTCCCAGTGCCGCATCTGCCAATTCTCTCAGAGCTGCTTCAAAAGCAGGTAGGTTAGCGGTCTTCACTGTAAAACCCGCGGCACGGCTATGCCCACCATGCCGCACCAAATGAGGGCTTACTGCATCCAAAGCAAGACTTATGTCAAATTCGGCAATACTGCGCGCACTCCCGCGCGATTCCTCTGGGCCTTTTTCCACCACAATCGCTGGACGGTAATAGCGATCCATCAGCTTGCCCGCCACCAGCCCCACAATGCCAGATAACAAGTTTGGACTCTGCACAAATAGCATCGGCACATCGGCTGTTGCCATCGCATCCAACTGCGTTTCCGCATCCAACTGTGCTTGATCAGTGAGTGCGCGACGCTCCTTGTTCAACGACTCAAGTTCCGTCGCCAGGGTATAAGCTTCGGTCACATCTGCCGTGCGTAACAGGCGATAAGCTACTCTAGCATGGGAGAGACGCCCCGCAGCGTTGATGCGCGGCCCCAGCCGGAATGAAATAGCAGCCGTATCGACCGTTCCTGGACGCAGATCAGATTGAAGCAGCAACGCCTCTAATCCAGGACGTCGTGTTACGTTCAACTGCGCCAATCCTCGCCGCACAAGCGACCGGTTATCGCCCAACAGCGGCATCATATCCGCCACAGTCCCCAGCGCAACCAAGTCGAGTAACTCGCGCTCAATCTCCGCAACCCGATCCGCATCCAAGCGCGCATTGGGTAACTCGGCCGAGGCGCGCAGCACAGCTTGGGCCAATCGATACGCCACACCCACGCCCGCCAAGCGTGTTGTCGGATTAGGAACATCCAGACGTTGCGGATTGATCACCGCCACCGCGGGCGGTAATTTGGGGCCAATTGAATGATGGTCGGTGATAATGACGTCCATTCCCAACTGCTGGGCATGTGTCACCTCTTCCACGCTGCGGATGCCACAGTCTACGGTAATCAAGAGTTGTGCCCGCTCGGCAATGGTGGTCAAAGCCTCCACATTCAGCCCATATCCCTCATCCACACGATCAGGAATATAAGGGCCAACGTGTCCCCCGGCTGCTTGCAGCGCGCTCACCAACAGCACCGTTGCACAAACCCCATCTGCATCAAAGTCGCCATAGACGCAGATAGTCTCACTGCGCTCAATTGCTTGTAGAATGCGCGCAACCGCAAGCTCCATATCCCCTAATTGATAGGGATTTTCCACCACAGCGTCTTCACTGACCAAGAAGTTCGCTACTTCTTCAGGAGTACGCAACCCGCGGTTGTACAAGACCTGCAAGAGCAATGGATGTTCGGGAATGGAACGCAGAAATTTATCGGGTGCAGGTGGATAAAGCTTCCAATGTTTCGCTTGCCCACCAGAGCTAACAGAGGAGGTCGATTCATCACTCATCGCAACAAAATGCTCATCAACACAAAGCCTATCTTTCAAAGCCTATATTTCAAGGAAAAGGATTTCAAGGAAAAGGGACTCTCTTATAAGTTCACCTCGATTATAGCCGCCGCGCCCCCTCTCGCCAAACAATTGCGTATTGGTCCACAGGGAAGTTCCACTCCAATACTTTCCCACACGCGTACCTCCAACTTTTTTCTGTTTTATTCGCTTGCTTTGTTCACCTTGACGATTGTGGTAAGCTACCTTCATGCCTGAAATGCAAGATCGACTTCGTCGACTCGTCAGCCTTCGCGAGCATCGCACGCGCCCAACTCCCCCGCTCCTCGCGGCGGATTTTGACGCTCATGAATATGATGAGGGGATGCCTCCGCCGGAGCCAAACGACGAGGTGGCAGATTTTCTGCGCCCGCTCCATCAACTGGTTCCCGGCTATGAAATTGCCAATGCCGCAGGCCTCTGTTACTGCACAACGCAGGCTTTCGCGTTAGAAGAATTACGCGGCCCGCATCCTTTAGGGGGGCTTCTTCACCTGCCCCCCTCGCTCTTTCATCGCTATCACCCCACCTTCGGGCTGGGCGAGATGCAAAATTATCAGCGCGCGGCTTTCATCGACACTGAAACCACAGGGCTAGGCGGTGGTGCGGGCGTCTACTGCTTTATGGTAGGTGTAGGCACTTTTGAAGCCTACCAACCCTACGCGCCCGATCAACTTCCCGTTGCACCCGATCTCAATGTACCTCCGACTCACTTTGTCGTGCGCCAACTTTTCATGCGCAACCCAGCCGAAGAAGCGGCACTTCTGGTGGCTCTTGCAGACTTATTAGCCCATTACGAGATGACCGTAACCTTCAATGGACGTTCGTTTGACCTGCCCTTGTTACGGCTGCGATATGCTCAAAACCGTCGCATACTGCCCCTGGATCGCGACGCAGCGTCGCTGTTGCGTGAGGGACGACCACATCTTGATTTGCTCATGCCTGCACGCCGCGTCTGGCGCAAACGATTGCAGAGCTGCCGGTTGATCAACCTTGAGCAAATGATTTTGGGGCTGCACCGTTCCGAAGATGATGTACCTGGTCAGCTAATCCCTGAACTCTATCATCACTATGTCCGCAGTGGACAGGCTGACGCTATGCGCCGGGTCTTCTATCACAATCATGAAGACATCGTCACGATGGTCGCCCTTGCAGATCATCTCAGTCGTGCCTTTGGCAATGAAACAATGCCAAGTATATCCTCTCCTATATCTTCTGCTAGTTCCCCGGCTATTTCTTCTGTCCCCTATTCTTCTGTGCGAGGAATGGACTGGGCAGGGTTAGCCCAGGCGCACGAACGCTCAGGCGATTTTGCCCAAGCGGAAAGCGCATATAATCGTGCGCTGGAAAGTGTACGCAATCCATCTGACCGCAGCGACCTCCTGCGTCGCCTAGCTGAACTCTACAAGAAGCAAGAACGTTGGTCTGAAGCTACCGAGACGTGGCAGAACTGGATCACCTCCATACCCGGCAGCGATCCAACTCCTTATGTCGAGTTAGCCAAGTACTGTGAATGGATAACTCACGACCTGGAACAAGCAGAGATGTGGACAGCTTGGGCACTACATAACTTGCGCAATGCCCATCCTGCCGCTCGTCGTCCAGCCGATCAACGTGATCTTGAACATCGTTTGAGCAGGCTTCAGCGTAAGCGCACAACGACCCCTATTACGTAAAAGCCTGTATTTGCTTCCACTCCATCTATATCCTTTTCTATACCCAAGTACCTGTCTTGCATATCCACACACAACTTCCATATAAGCTATACAGACATTATGCAAATAGAGCCTTACACCTGTGGCCTTGTCAAGTCGACAGGATACAGGTAGGGTATATCCCCATTTGTACCGACTATGCAGACCTCTATCTATCGAATATAAAAGATCGAACAAGTATACTAGGCGCATCAATAGCAAATGGAAGTCAGACTAACCTTATAATAGATATTCACAGAGTAGATATTC
>JBBQIG010000037.1:0-15847 GCA_038324715.1 Anaerolineae bacterium
GACGTGCCGTGGCGGTGGGAGGTGGTGCAGCATAATTTGAAGACCGAGCAAGGACATTGGCTGGTTGCCGATGCGCCAGGGCTGGGCCTTGAGGTTGATGAGAAGGCTGCTGCCAAGCACCCTTTCCAACAGGAAGTGATCCACGCGACCACGGTACGCGCCCACGACAACGCGATTTTAGACTGGTAGTAGGTAAGTCGATCAATGACCTTCCTCGGAGATCGGAGCTCCAAGGGAGGTTTCTTGGCTAACCGCTCTGCCCAAAGCAGATTATTGATTTACTGGATGAACTCATTCGGGCTACAATGGAGATAGACAAAGCAGAGACTTACCCATTGATCTACAATCCTATCAAGAGTGTTGTCAGGAGGACTCATGCCCACGTTTGCGCCTGAGGTGCTGGATAAACTACGCACCTATGATACCCCCACCATCTGCAATTTAATTGAACTCTTTGAAGTACGTCCGCGCAATGTGGGGTATATGGATTCACGCATCAAAGCCTGTTTCCCCGAAATGCCACCCATCGTTGGTTTTGCGGCAACTGCGACCTTCCGCGGAGCCGCTCCCACGCGTGATAAAGATAGCTACGGCAATGTATATAAACTGATTGATAACTTTGCCGATCTATCTGGTTCACCGATTGTGGTCTTTCAAGATGTGGATGATCCTTCCGCCGCGGCAACCTTTGGCGACCTGATGTGTACTACCTATCAAACCTTTGGCGCGGTGGGGCTGATCACCAGCGGCACGGGGCGCGATTTGGCTCAAGTGCGTGCCCTCAACTTCCCCGTCTTTACCAGTGGCACCTGCTGCTCGCATGGCTACAGTCACATTCTGCATCTCAATATTCCGGTGCATGTGGGTGGGATTGTGGTCTATCCAGATGAATTACTGCACGGCGACTGTAACGGTGTTACCACCATTCCAGCCGAAATTGCTGCGGAAGTGGTGGATATTGCCTATGAGTATGTGGCGGCAGAAGCGGTAATTTTGGATACGTTGCGTGGTGGCAATGCTTCGTCCAAGGCGTATGCGGAGGCGCGCAAGGAATCTAGCGCACGCATTGATAAGTTGCGTCTACAGGTTTCACGGGCGCAGAACTCACAGCCGCGCCAACCGAGCGCACAGGTAAAGAAATCACCAGGAAAGAAGTTAGAGACAAAGAAGAAGCCCGCGAGAAAGAAGAAGTAGGAGAAAGAAGAAGGAGTCGGGTTGAAGAGATTTGTCTCTGAAAACCACAAAGCCGGATGTCCTCTTTGACATCCGGCTTCGTTTTTTTAGGTTGTTTCAGGTATATGCAATTTAGGGTATAGCTCGGAACTGGCATTAGCCTAGTTCCGGAGCGGCGCTTGCTTCGAGCGTGACGGTGGGAGATTGCGGCTGGCGTTGGAAGAGTGACTTCCACCGGGCCTGCTGCGGTTGTTCTGCCGTCCGTGCTAAGTCTGCCAGGTGTACCATTTGGGCTTCCCGGATTAGTTCAGCATGGCGGGAGCGCGAGAGTTCCCATTGTTGTTCAGGGTGCAAGTGTTGCATCTTGGCCTCTTCCTTTTCTCTGCCCCTCAGCCTGTGGCTTGGAGCGAACTAAATTTAGATGAGTGGTCAAGGTTTTCTTCTTGCTCGAGTCGCGCTGCCGGCCCGTTTTGGCTTAACTTATCTTGGCATTTGCCAGAGGGTGTTGAGCCTTGGGTCTCTCCAACCGCACTGTTGTTTGCAACTGGCGGTTGAAGCGAGTGAGCAGCTTGACCATGCGACTAAGCAATGAGTCGGCACCGTTGGAAGCGGTGGCTATGCGGACCAAACGTGCATTGGCGGCCTCACGTAGCATCTCTTCGTGGCGGAGCCTATTGGCTGTAATGTCAATCGAAGTCATCGCGGTTTCTCTGCCTCCTAACTTTTACTTGCATTCATCTCGAAAGATGATGTATATTAGCTGTGTATTTGCACAACTAAGCTGATGATAACACACAAAAATATGGTTGTCAATACACAAAATATGAATTTGTGTAAATTGGTTGATTGAAGTTGTGTGTGCGTAATACCGTTCGTATCCTCCCAGGCATTTCCACCTGCTAAGGGAGATCGTGTGGAGTTCCACAGGGCAACAAAACGATGCTAAAGAACCAGCTTCCAGTTGAAGATTACACGAGTAACATAGAGCTTTACAAGGTTGCTGAGGGCTTGGTGGCAGAGTCACTTGGCGTCAAGCTTCACGCGCCGCACCTCCGTGCCTTGTGCGATTTAGCGACATCTGCTGCAGATTTTGCCCAAGATCTGCGCTTATCACCCACAGTGGTTGCCACTACGTATTTACATAATTTTGTGTGTAATGTTATGGTCTCCCTTGCAGATGTAGAGGCAAGCTGCGGAGAACGTGTGCATTGGTTATGCGCTGAAGCAAGCCGCATCTTGGGGGAGCGTGGTGAAGTGGGGGCACGAGGCAAAGCGCGTGCACGTCAACGCGTGCGCCATTATGTTGCTGCCTACCGCGATCCAGAGTTGGGGCTAATGGCTGTTGCCACCCTATGGGCGCGCTGGCAGGTTGCCAAGGTTGGCACACCTGCCCAACGCAATGCCTTTGCCGACGAAGGTCGCCAAGTTTTTAGCCCGCTTCTGGAGATGATGGGGATGCGTGCCCTGCGCGAAGAGCTAGAGAGTTGGCTCTGGCAGTTGCATGAGGATGATGCCGTTCGTCTGGAAACAGCCTGTCGCCACCTTTTTGCTCAGTTGTCTGCCCAAGTTAACGAAGTTTTTTCCGATGCCCATCTTGTCTATCGCCCCTGCTCGTCGTTGACCGCCCGTCTTGTTTCGGTTGAAGCTGTGCCACCCACGCGCGGCACAGGCAAACTTTATCCACCGATGGAACTATCAGTTTTGGTGGAAGACGAAGAAGCCTGCTATCGCGCACTCTACTGGATCCACCGTCTTTTTCAGCCTGTGGATGGCAGCGTCCTCGATTTTCTGCATGAGGCGCGCACCAACGGCGCGCGCCTCATGCAAACCACTGTCAGCGTTGCCATTGATCACCAGCGTGTGCGTGTTACCTTCCACATCTGCACGCGGACAATGGATGAGATCAACCGCTGGGGATTGGCAGCGATTCATGGACGCGATCGGGTCACGGCAGAGGTGCCTACTGCCTGGTGGAACCATGCTGCCGAGCAGTATGCCCAGATTGCCTCTGCGCTGATGGGGGAACTCTCTGAGGTGCTTTATGTCTTTAGTCCACAAGGGCAACTCTTTCGCTTTCATCGCGGCTGCACGGTTGTAGACTTTGCCTATCATGTCCACACCGATTTGGCAGACCAATGCCAGCGCTTTTATATCAATGGCGAGGTGGTGGAGCCAACCACGCCGCTGCATCATCTCGACCTGGTGGCGCTTGACCATGATCCGCGCGCCCCAGGGCCGACGCAAGTCTGGCTCAATGCCGCACATACCAGCCGCGCCCGCAACAACATCGAGCGTTTCTTAAAGCGGCGTGGGCTGGGCGTTGATCAGGGGCAGAAGATCCTCGACCAACGCTTGCGGGCGCTGGAAGCCCATTATGGCTTTAATCTACCCGACTATCGTTTGCCACAAGCCACAGTGAAGGCAGTGCGCCAGTATAAGCTCGGTCGTGTTGATGAACTGCTGGCAGAGATTGCCGCCGGGCGCATTGTGGCGGATCGTATCTTGCACCCCCTCTTTGCCGATGAAGTGATCCGCCAGATACGGCTGCCCCGCGAGATGGGTGTGCGCCCCCATCAGATTCAGATGGCGCAATGTTGCCGCCCACGCCCTGGTGAGGATATTGTGGGGCTCCCCTCGCGCCGCCAAGGCGAGATGACGCGCTTGCGCGTGCATCGCGCCAACTGTCTGCGCGTTCAACCCGACGAAGAACAAGTGGCGCTCAAATGGCGCTTTCAGCCCCGACTCAAACTCTTGGTGCAGTTGGAATTAACTGCCCACGATGAAGACGGTCTGCTTGGCGATGCACTGGAGCAGATTTATCAGCATTGTGAGCGCGCTACGCTACACAAGGTAGAAGCAGTGGCGCAACATGGGGTGGCGCGATTGCGTTTCAATGTGGAGGCTGAAAGCAGCGAGCTTTTGGAGCAGATTATTCACGCACTGCAAGAGTTGCCGGGGCATACTGTTGTGGAGGTGCGCCAGATGCGGTTGCCCCCTTCAGAGATGGAGTCGGCGCTGCAATTGGGTGCCGCGGGTGGCGTCAACCCCTATAGCCGTTTGCCTGTGCATGAACAGGCAATGTTCTTTGGGCGCAGCCAAGAGTTGTTGAACATCTATGAATTGCTGCGCGCTGGGGTTGGCAATATCTGGCTGATGGGTCAAAAGCGTGTTGGCAAGACCTCGTTGCTCTTTCACCTCAAGAACTACTATCTCAAAGACCGGGGCTTTGTCTTGGCCTTTGTCGATTTTCAACTGTTGGGCAATGTGGCAACCAGCAATCTCTTCTTTGAAATTGCCAATGCTGTCTACAACGAATTACAGGCCGATCCACGTATTGGGGATCTGGGTGCACCGCTGGCGGGAGTCTTTGCCCATCAGCCGCCGCTGCAACTGATCGCCTATCTCACCAGCATCCAAAGTCGTTTGGGGGCAAATCGACTGGTGTTGCTTTTGGATGAGTTTAGCCGTACAACCGACGCCTATCTGCAAGGTGACATCAACCGCAGCTTTTTTGATGAGTGGCGCGGGCTGATTCAAGCCACAGCCCCTCAAATCTCCTATCTGACTGTTTTTCAGCAGCAAAGCTATCAGTCACTCTCACTCCATGCCCAACAAGAAGCAAATGACCCCTCTTGGCATCTCATGGAATTGGGCGAACGGTTAGTGCTCAAGTCCTTGAGCCATCAGGATGTGCGCCGTTTGATCGAATGGCCCATGCGTAATTTCTTGGAATATACACCTGAGACTGTTGAGCATGTCGCCCAGCTAACAGGTGGCAATCCTTTCCTGATCCAGGCATTCTGCTTTAAGCTGACAGCACACATGGCGCGCAATGACCGCCGTCAAGTGGAACCTGCCGATATTGAGGCAGTGCGGTTGGAGTTTATGCAGCCCACCGAAAGCGTCTTTGCTCATTTTGTCGATGTGATTCGCGGGGGAGGCTATCAAGTGGCCCAACAGTTGGCGCGCTTGGCGGGTGAAGCCCAGAATGATCAGTCCCAGCATGAGCAAGGGCTGGTCACATGGCCCGCGTTACATGCAGCCTTGCCCAATTACCCTGCCGACAAGTTGCGTCGAACGTTGGATGCGCTGGTTGTCAATGATATTTTGTGGCAGCCATCCCCGGAGAAGTGGCATTTTGCCAGCCTGCTTTTTCAACAGTGGTTGGAGCTTAATCCAGTATAGTGTACGCAGGGGGTAGAAGATTCGAGAACGTGTGCGAGTGCCACACTCGTTGAAGCAGACCTATTGAACAAGTGACAACAGTTGCCTGTGACTGAGGGGGCATCTACATTCACATGGAAATGATATGGAACTGAGCAAAGACCATTTTTTTGGACGCGAACGAGTCCTGCGTGAAATTGTTGCGGGCATCTTGGCTTCGCCGCAGCCTGCCAGTTTTTCGTTGGTGGGGCCAAAGCTGGCGGGGAAGAGTCGTCTCCTCAGCTATCTCGCTTCGCCCGATGGGCCATTGTTGGGCGATGCGTGGGAGGCATTGCGCCCCTATCCCTATCAGGATGGCACACGCATTGTGGTCGTGCAAATTGATTGCGACTGGCAGGATGCGCAGAATGATCTGTTGGATCATGTGGCGGAACGGGTGATGCATCAGTTGCAGCGTGTGGAGCGCATTCAGCTTGACTGGGGTGCAGTGGAGCAGCAACCGGGAGCCAGTCGTCGCCTTTGGCAGATGAGCCGCCAGCTTAATTTGATGGATTACCGGCTGCTCTTGTTGATGGATAATTTTGACACCGTTTTTGAGAATCAACTGCTCACGCCGGAGTCGGTGGATGAACTGCGCCCCTTGACGCGCGAAATGGCGTTGGTGGTGGCGACCGAGCAGCCTTTGCACGATTTAGATCGGGAATTAGCTGCCTCGCCCCTCTTCAATGTGATGACGCAATTGTTTATTGGCCTGCTCGATCCAGTCGCCGCCTCGCGCTGGTTGCTCTCTTATGGCGCGCATTACCCTGCGGTAGATGCCATTACCAAGGATTTGCTCAAACTCACGGGCAGCCATCCCTTTTTATTGTTGCGTATGGATGATATTTTAGCCGAAGTGCAGTTAGTTCTTACGCCCGGGCAGACGCTGGGTCCAGAACATTTGCCGCTGATACGGCTGCGTTTGGCAGAGCATGGGCGTTTGCTCTTTGTTATGCTCTGGCGCACCCTGCAGAATCCACCACGACGCATCGACTCTCAGATTGTCATGGGGTTGATGGAGCGATTGGTGGCGCACAATTTACCGCTGGATCAGGTGGCGCGTGAGCATATTCCGACGTTGAACTGGTTGATCAATCAAGCAATGGTGGTCTGTGATGCGCGGGGCTATGAACTTTTTTCACCGCTCTTTACCGAATTCCTCGCCAATCGGTTGGCGACAGAGAATCCGCCCGCCCCAGCGAATCTGCCATCCCCCGCGTCATCTCCTGTCTCCTCTTCCTCTTCATTTCTCTTGCCGGATGAACCCATTTATGAGCATCTCACCAAGATCGAGGGCGTGTTGCTGCGTTACTTTCAGATGCACGAAGATACGGTTATTTCTGCCGAGGAGTTATTGGCGGAGGTCTGGAAGCGTCCCGATGCCTCGCCACGGCGGGTGCAAGAGGCGATTCGGCGGCTGCGCTTGGAGCTAGAACAGGCCGATCCGCCTGTGGGAAGTATTGAAAATGAACGGGGGCAGGGCTATCGCTTTGTCCCTGCCCGCACTTAAAGTACTATGACCATCCATTATTTTCATGCACTATTTTCGTGTATGACGTTCTTTTCAGCCACAGTTTTGCCACAACATAGAAATGATTTAATTTGCCATGACGGGCATGTCTCTCTTTCCGATTTTGAATTTCCCGCTGATCCATCCAGGCGATGACCTTGCTGCACTCATTGTTGCCCATCTTGAAGCCCAGGGTGAGAAACTTCAAGCGGGTGATATTTTGGTGCTTGCTCAAAAGATTGTCAGCAAGGCCGAAGGGCGGCTGGTGCGGCTGAATGATGTGGTTCCCAGCGCAGAGGCGCAGGAGATTGCCGACGTGGTTGGCAAGGAGCCGCGCCATATTCAGGTGATTTTGGATGACAGCCGCGGTATTGTGCGTGCGCAACGGGGGCTTTTTGTGGTGGAGCAGCGCAGCGGTTGGATCTGTGCCAATGCGGGTGTGGATCGCTCGAATATTGATCCCGAACAAGGGGAGACGTTGGCGCTTTTGCCTCTTGATGCGGATGCCAGCGCCACAGCACTGGCGGCGCGCTTGGGAGAGCTAACGGGTGTGACCCCTGCCATTATCATCAATGATAGCCACGGTCGTGCCTGGCGCATCGGCACCTGTGGCATTGCCATTGGCTGTGCGGGGTTGCCGCCTGTTTGGAACCAACGCGGGCTGCGTGATCTCTTTGGCTATGAGTTGCATAGCAGTGAGGAATGCATTGCCGATGAATTGGCCGCGGCGGCGAGCTTGTTGATGGGCCAAAGCAGTGAGGGGCGTCCTGTGGTCGTCATTCGCGGCTACGAATTGCCTCCAGTTCCCCCCGCTCCAGCAACCTCCATTCAACGCCCAGTGCACATGGACGCGTTTCGATGACGAAACATTCACGCCATAGGGTAAATGTTTCGGTTTGACCTTCCTTGGAGCTTCAAGCTCCGAGGAAGGTGATCTCCATAAATTGTGGTGACGGACACGTTGGAATATGCTGTGGTATATCAGTGGGTACAAATGTGTGTGAAACTCGGATTTGTCCTTGAGATTCACACACATTTGTGCTATACTTTCGGATTACGCGGGGGCGCTCCTCGCTATATCCAACTATAGGAGGAACTTCTGGATAGTAATACACTCGCTCGGCAGGTTATTGACATTGTCGAGGACAAACAAGCATCTGAAATCGTCTTGCTGGACATTCGCGAGCAGACCTCCATCGCCGATTACTTTGTAATTGCAACGGTGGACAACGAACGACAGGGCAAAGCCATTGAGGACGAACTGCTACAAAAGTTTCGTGTGGAGCAGAATATCCGTCCACTGGGCATTGAAGGTGTAGAAAATCGTGGGGGCGGCTGGGTACTGGTGGACTATGGCGACGTAATTGTCCATCTCTTTACCGAAGAAGCACGCAACTACTATAAACTCGAAGAATTGTGGAACCAGGCCCAAGTCGTCGTTAAGGTGCTCTAGGAACGTCTAGTTTATTTTAACCTGATTCTTCCATAATTTTCCGAGATTATACTCGCCTCTGCGCTTTGCAGTGCAAAGCATTTTGAGCGCGAGCAACGGCTGTGGCTACCCTCCACAGCCGTTTGTCTGTTGAAATTCATTTGTATCCTTATGTTGTCCCTTTCCCCATCTATTACCCAAATTTTTGGCGCAACTTGCCACAGAAGTATGAACCGAGAGCTTGCCAAATAGTTGCTATTCCTCTATTTGACTTGCTTTTTTGGCTCGGAAATGAGTCAATAGTTCCTTGTCTCTTAGCAAGAACCTGTCAAAATTCTTGTATGTTTCTTGTGTATTTCTTGTATATGCGGTGTCAAACATTCTATATGTGGTAGATATGATAATAGAGTGACCTTTGCCGACGCTTACCTCTTAGGAAAATTATTGCTGGTCAAGAATTCATGTTTGTTTTAATTGATGATAGAGAAACCGTAGGCAAGTATGACCGTAACTTCTCCTCGAGCTCCCCTCGAAGAGCGATTCGATCATCGAAAGATGATGACTGAAGCCGTTGCTAGTGCCATCATGGTGTTGGATGGTCTCGGCACTATCACGGGAATTAACGCAGCTTTTACGCACATAACAGGCTATGCATCTGAGGAAGCAGTGGGTCGAAACGCTTGCTTTCTCAAGTCGGATCTTCATTCCCCGCATTTCTATGACGAGATTTCGAAAACCCTGCTCACTGGAAAAGTGTGGCAGGGTGAGATTGCACTCCGGCATAAAGAAGGCCGCCTTTGTCATTGCGAACATGTCATCATGCCATTGCGCGATCACCAAGGGCTGGTGAACAACTTTGTGGTTGTCATGCAACCTATCCCAGATCGTACGCTTGTAATAGAAGAAGCACAACAGAATGAGCAGGCTCTTGGTTTGCTATTTGAGAACCATCCTGTGCCGATGTGGCTCTATGATGCAGAAACAATGCAGTTTCTGGATGTCAATAGCGCTGCCACTGCTATATATGGCTATTCACAAGCGGAATTTCTGCACTTGCGCCTATGGGATTTGATTGCGCCAGAAAAATATGTAGAGTTACAACGGGACTTGGCCTCATCACAATCGCCTATGAAAATTTTCGGTGAGTCTGTTCACCGGCGCAAAGATGGCACGCTTTTTCCTGTTGAGTTTTTTGATCATCCTCATTTGCTTGATGGACGTCCTACCCGGTTGGCTGCGATCTATGAGATTAGCAAACGCAAGCAAGCCGAATCTCGGCTGCAAGAACTTGGCTTTGTGTACAACCGTGCCATTGCCGCTGCTGGTGGTGTTCCTTATCAAATTGATGTTGTGGATTCCAAGCGGGTCTACCAGTTCATCGACGCGCGTATTGAAGAGTTAACGGGCTATTCGGCGCAAGAGATCACGCCTGCGCTTTTTCGGTCGATTGTACAGGAATTTATCCCCCATGGAGAAATAGCGGATCTCTCTTTTGAAGATGTTCGCCAACGCGTGGTGGATGGCTCCATTGACATAGTGCGGTCGGATAATCGTATTCTGACCAAGCAAGGTGAGGAGCGTTGGCTTGCGATTTCGTCTGTCGAACTACGCAATGCTGATGGACAACCGATTGGGTCAATCGGTATGCTTCAGGATATTACGGAGCGCAAGAAGGCCGAAGCGCAATTGCGCGAAGTGGAAGAACTCTACCGCAGCGCAATTATTGCGGCTGGCGCTGTTCCTTATCGAATTGACATCATTGATTCTAAAAGAAGCTACCGCCATATTGATGAACATTTTGAAGAGTTGACTGGCTATCCCCTAGAAGTGGTGACTCCTGATCTGGTCAGTAGGATCTTGTCGGAATTTTCGCCGCGGGGAGCACTCGCTGGTCTTACGGCACAAGAGGCAATTCATCAAGTAAGACATGGTCAACTGAATACCTGGACTGCTGATTACCGGATTCGAATGAAACAGGGTGGGGAACGATGGATCTCTGATGCGTCTGTCGAGTTGCGCGGCGAAGATGGGCAATCGGTGGGTTCGATTGGTCTCTTTCAAGATGTCACCGACCGCAAGCAGATTGAAGAGCAACTGCGTCAAGCCAAAGAAACGGCTGAAAGTGCCGCCCAAGCAAAGGCCGAGTTTCTTGCCACCATGAGCCACGAGATCCGCACGCCCATGAACGCAATCATTGGCATGACTGGCTTATTGCTTGACACCCCATTGATGGCAGATCAGCGTGACTTCGTTGAAACTGTCCGCACGAGTGGCGATGCGCTGCTTGCGTTGATTAACGACATCTTGGACTTGTCAAAAATTGAGTCAGGCAAACTAGAGATAGAGCAGATTTCCTTTGATTTGGTTGCTTGCTTGGAAGATACATTGAACATTTTTGCGTCTCAAGCGGAGCAGAAAGAGCTGGAACTGGTCTACTTGTTCTCTGGCGATGTGCCTCGTACTGTGTTGGGTGATCCCGTCCGCCTGCGCCAAATTTTGACCAATCTAGTGGGCAATGCCATCAAGTTTACGGCGCAGGGTGATGTGGTCATCCTCGTTGAAAATGAGCTAGATCAAGATTCTGCTTGCCTTCATTTTTCTGTGCGCGACACGGGCATTGGCATTAGCGAAGAAGGTTTAGCACGCCTTTTCAAAGCTTATACTCAAGCCGATGTTGCGATAACGCGTCGTTATGGTGGAACAGGTCTAGGGCTGGCAATCAGCCAGCATCTCTGTCAAATCATGGGGGGTAAGATGTGGGTGGAAAGTGAGTTTGGCAAAGGCTCTACCTTCCATTTCTCGCTACCCTTGCAGGAATCACCCACCCAAACTTCTTCTCATGATGCAGAACTTGCTCCCCTGGCGGGCAAGCAGGTGCTCGTGATTGATGACCATCCGGTCAGCCTCTCTAGTTTGGGTGAGCAACTGCGCTCTTGGCAATTGACCCCTGTGCTGATGAGTTCGGCTCTTGCCGCTTTAGAAGAGTTAAAGGCTGACAAGAGCTTTGATCTGGTGATTGTGGATAAGCAAATGGCTGAAATGGATGGTTTAACCTTCGCCAACCACCTGCGTCAAATTCCACAAGTTGCCGAATTGCCCATCATTTTACTGACCTCGATTGCAAGCCAACCTGCTGATGTCAAAGCGGCTGGGTTTGCCGCAATCCTCACCAAGCCGATCAGAGAAGCCCACTTGCGTAGAACGCTGGTCGAGATTTTCACAGATCAACCAGCTCCCGCGCTGCTAGTGAAACAGTCAATTGGTTTTGACCCAACCTTGGCGCATCGGCTGCCCTTACGTATTCTTTTGGCAGAGGATAATGTGGTGAACCAGAAAGTTGCCCAGCATACACTGGCGCGTTTGGGCTATCAATTGGACATTGTTGCGAATGGGCAGGAGGTCTTGGACGCGCTGCAAGAGACCGCTTATGATGTCATCTTGATGGATGTGCAAATGCCAGAGATGGATGGTCTCGAAGCCACGCGGCGTATCTGTGCCCAGTGGCGGCGTGGGCAGCGCCCCTATATCATTGCCATGACCGCGCATGTCATGCCGGAGGATCACGAGAGGTGTCTGGCTGCGGGGATGGATGACTATATTAGCAAGCCATTCCAGATTCAAAAGCTAGTTTCGGCATTGGTACGCAGCCAACTCTATCGTTAGCTTTGGGTGGATGTGTTCATTCTGAGCTAAATATTTGGTTTGGACCTTCCTCGGAGCTCGGAGCTCCAAGGAAGGGTGGGGCCATTTCTAAATAGTCGTAGAGGGCGGGTCTACACCAGTTCGACGGCTACTGCCGTGCCACCGCCCAGACCGTGACAGAGTGAGGCGATGCCGCGGCGCGCGCCTTCTTGACGCAGGGCATGGAGCAGCGTCACCAGGATGCGTGCACCGGATGCGCCGATGGGGTGACCGAGCGCGATGCCGCCGCCATAGATATTGAGTTGGTCGTTGCTGATGCCCAGGCTGCGCTCGAAGAGCAGATTATTGAGGGCAAAGGCTTCGTTGTTCTCAAAGAGTTCAAAGTCTGCTATCGTCATCCCTAGTTTATCCAGGAGCTTTTGAACGGCGGGAATGGGGCCTTCCACAAAGCGCCAGGGGGTGACTCCGTGCCAGCTAAAGCCTAAGATACGCGCCATCGGTTTTAAATTATGCTCTTCGACCGCGCGTTCGCTTGCCAGCACCAACATGGCTGCGCCGTCTGAAAGCTGGCTGGAATTGCCGGCAGTCAAGACTCCCTCATTGCCAAAGGCAGGTCGTAGCTTGGCTAGTGTCGCCATGGTTGTATCGGCGCGAATGCCCTCATCGTGACAAACCTCCACTGGCTTGCCGCGCTGGGTTAGGGTGATGGGTGCGATTTCGGTGTTGAACTTGCCGGTGGCTGTGGCCTTTGCGGCACGCAGTTGCGAACTCTCGGCAACTGCGTCCAGTTCAATGCGCGTGGTGTTGTAACTCTGCGCCAAACGCTCCGTCTCTTCGCCCATCAATTCCTTGTTGATGGGGTCACGCAGCCCATCATCCAAGAGCAAATCGCTTAACCCTTCTGGGCCACCTGTGAGCAGCTTATAGCCCCAGCGCGCTTTGTGGCTGAGAAAGAAGCCTGCTTGTGACATTGACTCAACACCGCCAGCCAGAATCAAGCTCGCTTCGCCCGCGCGAATCGCCATTGTACCATTCATCACCGCCATCATCCCCGACGAGCAAAGCATATCGACGGCATGACCGTCTACGCTTTCAGGAATACCCGCAGCCAATGCCGCTTGACGTGGCAACAGTTGCCCATGCCCATGCTTGAGGATGTTGCCGACAATGTACAAGTCCAGCGCCTCACCCGTTATGCCCGCACGGGTCAAGGCGGCTTGCATGGTGTGTGCCGCCAGGGTGACAGGTGAGGTATCGACAAAGGCTCCGCCAAATTTACCAATCGGTGTGCGGGTTGCCGCAACAATGTAAGTAGGTTCCATAATTGCTCCTCTTGGCAATGCGGTGGGGAGCACTTTGCATGTGCCCCCACCGCTCTTGTAGCCTCGTTAGTCCAGTAGTTCGTAGGAGAGGAAGGTCAGGAATTCGATAAATTCCTTGCTCAAGACCAATTTGTCCAGCAGTTCTGCCGATTCTTCATAGCGTGATTCGGCACTGCCTCCCAAGTTTGCCAGTTCCTCGGCGCGCAGTTGTCGATAGAGATCAATGGTAATCGTGCGCCCATCGTCCAACTTGGCCCCTTGGTGCAGCCATTGCCACAACTGCGAGCGAGAAATTTCTGCGGTGGCGGCATCTTCCATCATGTTATTGATGGCGGCTGCACCATTGCCATTGAGCCACGCATTGATGTATTGCAGCGCCACGCTGATGTTCAGTCGCAATCCAGCTTCGGTAATTTTTCCACCTGGCACTTGGATATCTAAGATTTGGTCAGCGGTAACGTGAACGTCCTCACGCAGCTTCTCTTTTTGGTGGGGGCGATCGCCCAAAACAGCGTCGAAGATCTCTTTGGTCAGCGGCACAAGGTCGGGATGGGCAACCCATGTGCCGTCACAGCCATCTTGCGATTCGCGCTCCTTGTCTTCCTTGAGCTTTGCCAGCGCAATCTCTGTCACCACAGGGTCGCGGCGGTTGGGAATGAATGCTGCCATACCACCGATGGCATGTGCGCCATGCTGGTGGCAGCTCTTTACCAGTAGCTCAGTATAGGCGCGCATAAAGGGGACGGTCATGGTGACTTGGCCGCGGTCGGGCAGAGAATGTTCCGCAGTGCGCGCAAATTTCTTGATGGCGCTAAAGATATAATCCCAGCGTCCTGCATTGAGACCTGCTGCGTGGTCGCGGATTTCGTAGAGAATTTCTTCCATCTCCAACGCAGCGCGGATCGTTTCAATCAACACTGTCGCCCGCACAGAACCTTGGGGGATGCCAAGCGCGGCTTGCGAATAGACAAAGAGATCGTTCCAGAGGCGCGCTTCCAGGTGGCTTTCCAACTTGGGCAGGTAGAAGTAGGGGCCGCTGCCACGTGCTAAGAGTTCCTTGGCATTGCGGAACATGTAAAGGCCAAAGTCGAAGATGCTGGCGGAGATGGGTTCACCATCGATGAGCAGGTGCTTTTCCACCAGATGCCAACCGCGCGGGCGAATGAGCAAAGTGGCAATCTCATCGTTAAGCTTGTAGACACGCCCATCGGGATTGTGTAATTCGATGGTGCGGCGGATCGAGTCGCTGCAATTAACCTGCCCGTCTATTACATTTTCCCATGTGGGGGAAAGTGCGTCCTCAAAGTCGGCCATAAAGACTTTTGCCCCTGAATTGAGCGCGTTGATCATCATCTTGCGCTCGGTGGGGCCGGTGATTTCGACGCGCCGGTCGTTGAGGTCTGCTGGGGCAGGGGCCACTTGCCAATCCCCGTTGCGGATAGAGGCGGTCTCTTCCAAAAAGTCGAGATTAGCCCCGTTGTTAATGGCTTTTTGGCGCTCTGCACGCGCGTTTAGCAATTGGCGGCGCGTAGGGTTAAAGCGGCGGTGAAGGTCGGTAATAAAGTCCAACGCATCAGGGGTTAAGACTTCTTCAACTGCCGGTGTAATGGGGCCGGTGATAACCACACCGTCGGGTGCTTGAACAGGCATAGTAACTCCTTATCGCAAAGCGTAGATAGCAAGTTTATCGAAATAGAGATAGATTAGATAAAGGCATTGATGCCAAACATCATAGCGTGTTATTAAGAGCCGCTAGAGCAAGCCACCTAGATAAAGAACGTCCGGCGAAGATGGGGGTCACTTCACCGGACGCAGTTTAGTTCTTGGCTTGCCCCAACCCATTCCTGGCCCAAAGCAATCAGGAGTTTAGTCCTCTAAGGTACTTGTATCACCCACCGGCTGACCGAGTACCTTGGCTTTGAGCAAGCGGCGCATGATCTTGCCGCTGCGCGTCTTGGGCAATGAATCGACAAACTCAATGACGGAAGGCACGGCAATGGGGCCAACTTCATGGCGCACATGCGCCTTGAGTTCGTCCGCCAGTTCGTTGCTACCCGTTAAGCCGGAATTGAGGATGCAGAAGGCGTGGATGACATTGCCGCGCAGTTCATCTGGCACGCCAATCACGGCAGACTCGGCAACCAACGTGTGGCTGACCAGTGCGCTTTCAATTTCGGCAGTTCCCAGACGATAACCACTGACCTTGATCACATCATCCATGCGCCCAATGATCCAGAAATAGCCATCTTCATCGCGGCGCGCGCTGTCGCCTGTGAAGTACCAGCCCTGCTTGGCAAATTCACTCCAATAGGTCTGCTTATAGCGGTCGGGGTCTCCCCAAACCGTGCGTGCCATGCCCGGCCACGGGTTCTTAATGACCAGATAGCCATCTTCATTTGCTTCGCATGAAGTGCCATCTTCGCGCACGACGTCGGCTTCAATGCCGATGAAGGGCAACGTTGCACTGCCTGGCTTAAGTGGCACCACAGGCGTAGGCGTGATCATAAAGCCGCCCGTTTCCGTTTGCCACCAGGTGTCGATGATGGGGCAACGTTCCTTGCCAAT
>JBBQIG010000038.1:0-15759 GCA_038324715.1 Anaerolineae bacterium
GGGTTAGCTTTGAAATGGGCATGCAGCATTTGGGTGGCTATGCCTTTTATATCTCGCCTCAAGAAGTGGGGCTGGGAACACGCGAGAGCGCACCTGATGTGGGTCGTGTCTTAAGTGGCTATGTTGACGGCATTATGGCACGTGTCTTTGAACACCAACATGTTTTGGAGATGGCTGAGTGGGGATCGGTTCCCGTCATCAACGGGTTGAGCGATTTTAGCCATCCATGCCAAGCATTAACAGATATATTTACCATTTGGGAACATCTTGGCGAATTAACGGGTTTAACTGTTGCCTATGTAGGGGATGGAAGCAACAATGTTGCCACCAGCCTCATTCAAGCTGCGGGCAAGGTTGGCATGTCAATTCGGATTGTTTCACCAGAAGGGTATCAGCCTGACCCGGCACTGATTGAACAGACAGATGCTGATGTCACGGTGACGGATGACCTGGATGGTGTGGTGGGGGCTGATGTGCTCTACACCGATGTGTGGACGAGTATGGGGCAGGAAGCCGAGACGCAAGAACGGTTGAAGGTCTTTCCTCCCTATCAAGTGAATGAGCAGATGATTGCTCATACTCGCAATGCGAATGTGAAGGTGCTCCATTGTTTACCTGCACATCGTGGCGAAGAAATTACCAACGAAGTAGCCGATGGTTCCCACAGTCTGCTTTTTCCCCAGGCTCACAACCGGCTGCACGCACAAAAGGCGCTGCTTGCTCATCTGCTAGGTGGCGTGCCGCTGGGATAAAATGACCGATATTCTGGTTTCTCTGAGTCGATTACAAGATTTACGCAATCTCCTTGACATTGCGCTGGTCTCACTCATTTTCTATGGTCTGCTTTTGCTCTTTCGCGGCACCCAAGCCATTCAAGTTGTGCGGGGGATGCTGGTGATTGCATTGGGGACGGTATTGGTCAACCAAGTGGTGGAGCTTACCGCTTTTCGTTGGCTCTTGACCAATACGATTGCCGTGATCTTGATTGCCATTCCCGTGATTTTTCAGCCAGAATTGCGGCGCGCTCTGGAACGTGTGGGGCGCACCGCACCGCTTTTGGTGCGACGGAATGAGAACACAACGTCGCAACGAGTGATCAACGAAGTGGTGAAAGCTGTAGAGCAGATGTCTGAACGCCAGACAGGGGCATTAATTGTTTTTGAGGGCGGAACGGGGTTGAAGGAGCTTATTGATCGCGGGGTGGTGGTAGATGCAGAGGTCTCTTCTGAATTGTTGACGACCATCTTTTTTCCCAACACGGCGCTGCATGATGGTGCGGTGATTGTTACGGGGGATCGCATTGCTGCGGCAAGTTGTGTGTTGCCATTGACCCAACGTGAATTAGTGGATAGCCAATTGGGAACTCGTCATCGTGCTGCTATTGGTGTCACCGAACAGGCGGATGCGCTGTCGGTGGTGGTTTCGGAGGAGACAGGATCGATCTCTGTTGCGCGCAACGGTCGCATCTTGCGGATTGACGCAGGACGGCTACGCACGCTGTTAAGTGATTTTTATCGACCGTAAGACGGGGTTTTGCTGTTGGATACCTTTGCAAGTCGCACTACCAGAACGCGTTGGCGTCGTTTTGTAGAACAGTTAAATACATTAGGGTTGTCTATACTCCTGGGCGTCATTGTCTGGTTTATTGCCATCAACCAAGAGAATCCAATTGTCCAGGCTCCCTATAGCGAACGGCTGCCTGTGACTGTGCGCGGTTTGCCCGAAAACTTGTTGCCCATTCAAGACCTCAGCCGTGAAACAGTGCAGGTCGTCTTACAGGCTCCGCGGGAATCTTGGGATAATCTAGAATCCAGTGACTTCACTGCCTATATTGACTTGTCTGGGCTGGAGCCTGGTGTACACGATGTCGAAGTTGCTGTGGATTAAGTGGATCCGCGCGCTTCTGTGGTTAGCATTCAACTCCCTGCTTTGCGTGTGCAACTGGATCAAGTGATCAGCAAAGAAGTACCCGTCCGTGTGGATATTCTTGATACAACCGCCTTTGGCTATGATTGGCAGGCTCCTCTTGTTGAGCCAATGACGGTGACAGTGACCGGGCCAGAAACGCAAGTGGATCAAGTGACAACTGTTCGTGCTGAAGTCAGCTTGGGCAATGCCAAGGCCCAAGTTGAGCGCAATCAGACGGTGGTTCCGATCAACGCCGAAGGTCAGGTTGTGCCGCGTGTCACGGCTGACCCCAACATTGTGCATGTGGTGGTGCCCGTGGAACAGTGGCCTGGACGCAAAGAGGTGGCTGTGCGTGTGGATTTGGTCGGGCAACCTGCTCCGGGCTATCGCTTGAGTTCGGTACGCGTTAACCCTTCAACGGTGGTGCTCTTGGGCAGCGCTGATGTGTTGAGCCAGGTGCCTGGTTTTGTGCAGACCGAACGAGTGACGTTGGAGAATGCAACAGGTGAAATTCAGCAGCGGGTGCAGGTACTTGTGCCTGAAGGGGTTACGGTCTTGGAAGGCACTGCCGTGGATGTGACCGCCAGCATTATGCCCATTGAAGGCGGAACCACTGCCCACCAAACACCCGTGGTGCAAGGGCTAGGTGCGGGGCTGACAGCAACGGTGGCATTGGAGACAGTCGATGTGATTCTGAGTGGCCCGTTGCCTTTGTTGGAAGCATTAGGGTCAGACGATGTCTTTGTTATCCTAGATCTGGGTGGATTATTGCCGGGAAACCATGTTGTGACGCCGCGCGTGGTGGTTCCGACTGGGATTCGGGCGGTAGGAGTTCTGCCGGAGACGGTCGAGGTCATTGTTACGTCTGTGGTGACGCTGACACCAGGCATAGATCCACAGGCAACAGAGCCATCTGGCGTTCTCACAGGTACGGTTACGCCCGATGCGACAGGGGCTGTGACATCGCCCTTGCCATCATCCCTGCCATCACCACAGTGGACGCCGCAACCAACAGGGGAGGCAGCAGAGGGGTCAACACCAGAGTCAACACCGCTGCCTACACCCGTGTTGACACCTAATGGCCCAACACCGAGAGTTCCCGCAACGCGTGAACCAATTTCCACACCCTAGTTTGTACTATTTAGTTTGTACTATTTGCACCTTTTTGGGCTGCAACAGAAGTTTTATATAGAAATGATGAGTTGAGTATGAGCAAAAGAAAACCAGTGGTGGCTTTAGTAGGTCGCCCAAACGTAGGGAAATCTACCCTCTTTAACCGTTTAATCGGGCGGCGTACAGCCATTGTGGAAGACCTGCCCGGTACAACTCGCGACCGCATTTATGGCGACAGCGATTGGAATGGGGTGGGGTTTATTGTGATTGATACGGGCGGGCTGGAAGCACCCGGTGAGATGCATTCACATGCAGGTGAGCCAGGTGATGCGCTGGCGACTGATTCGGCGCTCTTTGTGGATGAGGTGCAAAGCCAAGCACGCGTGGCAATGGAAGAAGCCGATGCCATTATCTTTGTGGTAGATGGCAAGGATGGCATGACTGCGGCGGATATGGATATTGCTGCGGTCTTGCGTATGGCAAAAAAGCCACTCTTTGTGGCGGTGAACAAGACAGAGAGCCAACAACGACAGCTTGATGCGGTTGAGTTCTGGAACTTGGGGCTGGGCGAGCCGTATGCCATTAGTGCTTATCATGGGGATGGCACGGGCGATCTGCTCGACGAAGTGGTGAAGGTTCTGCCTGACTATCCTTTTGATCAAGAAAAGGAGGATGGCATTGCGATTGCCATTGTGGGACGCCCCAATGTGGGGAAGAGCAGCTTGCTCAATACGTTGACAGGCGTTGAACGGTCTATTGTCAGCAATGTTCCTGGTACCACGCGCGACCCAATTGATACTGAGATTGTTTATAACAATCAGAAGATTACACTGATTGATACGGCTGGCATCCGCCGCCGCGGTCGTGTGGAGCGAGGTATTGAGAAGTATAGCGTGCTGCGCAGTATGCGTAGCATTGACCGTGCAGACGTGGCTTTGTTGCTGATTGACGCGCTGGATGGTGTTACGGATCAAGATGCCCATGTGGCGGGTTATATCTTGGAGAGAATGAAGGGCGTGGTGGTGGTCGTTAATAAATGGGATGCTCTTGAAAAAGAGACCAACACCATGATTGAATTCACCAAGCAACTTCGTGCTGACTTGAAATTTCTTGATTACGTGCCTGTCATCTACATTAGTGCCAAGACTGGACAGCGGGTGCAGACTGTGTTGCCGACTGCACTTGAGGTAGCGGCTGCACGCAAGCATCGCATGGGTACTAGCGAGTTGAACCATATGATTCGCGATGCCTATGACAAGGTGCCGCCTCCCAGCAAGGGAGGACGTCCCTTGCGTATCTATTATGCTACACAGGCTGAGGCCGAGCCACCGACCTTTGTGCTCTTTGTCAATGATAAAGAACTGGTCCATTTTTCCTATGAGCGTTATCTGGAAAATCGTATTCGCGAACATTATCCCTTTGTCGGGACTCCCATCCGGTTGGTCTTCCGCAACCGTGGCGGTGATCGAGATGGCAAGGAATAGGAAAATTGAACCGAAGGAGTTCGTGCTTGAGAAGTTGGTGCTTGAGGCACTGGGTAACGGTAAACAAGGATTAAGGAATGGCGTGGTTGCGGATTTACAGTATTGAACTGCTTCTTGTGCTGATCTTGGCAGCAGCGGTCTCCTACTTTGGGTTTCTTGGGTATGGGCTATTGACTCCCGCTTTTGTAGTGGAGCCTTTTTCGGGCGAACGAGCATTGGCTTATGTTGAAAAGCAACTGGAATTCGGCGAACGTACCACTGGATCACCAAGCAATATTCGCATGGGCGATTGGTTGATTGAGGAGTTGCGGCTATTGGGGTGGGATGTGGTGGTGCAACCTTTTGTTACCCCTAACGATCTGCCCGCCCGCAACATTATTGCCATTCGCAGTAGTACGCCTGAGTCTGCTCGCACGGCTATGCTCATGGCACATTATGATTCACGCATGTTCGCTGATCGTGACCCGGATCCTACCAACCACATTCAACCGCCGGTGGGAGCAAATGCTGACGCATCGGGGGCTGCGGTGCTTTTGGAATTGGCACGCACGTTGGATGTCATGGCTTCGGGGCATACGGTTTGTCTTGTCTTTTTGGATACTGAAGCGAATGATGGCATTGAAGGCTGGGATGTCACATTGGGCAGTACGCAGTTGGTGCAGCGGCTCGATTCAGATATTCCTCGCTGTCGTGCGCCACGCTTTGGTATTTATCTGGATATGGTCGGCGGGCAGAATCAACGGCTCTTTGCTGAAACAAGCAGTTCTCCGCCACTCACCACGAGTGTGTGGGGTGTTGCTACAGAATTGGGGCATGGGGGCATGTTTATCAACGAGCCAACATGGTCGGCGGTGGATGCTCATACACGCCTGCGTGATCTTGACGTACCTGCCATCACCATCTCTGATTACTCCTATCCGCATCGCGACACGCTGGATGATACATTATCACAGGTAAGCAGCGAGAGCTTGGGGCGGGTGGGTAGCACGCTGAAGAGTTGGCTGGAACGGGGTGCGCCTTATTAGGCGTACGCTGGGTGCTAGGGTTGGCTGTAGGCTAGCTCTTGCAGCCACCAGCGCCCCTCTTGCTGGACAAAGCGCCAACGATCACCCTGGTTGACGAGTGTCGCTGTGTTGCCTTCCACTGTGAGTGTTGCATCTTCTGTGGAAGTGAGGGGTGGGGGTGGGGCTGGAAAGACTGCTAGCTGATAGCGGTCAAGGATGGCAGCCCGCCCATCCCAGATAAAGTCATCCTCTTGCTCTGAAGTGCCACGTCCATCAAGTATGCGGCCATTTTCGGCCCACAGGCTTGCAAGCAAAGGCAAATTGCCTTCAATAGAGGCTTCTCGCTCGATCATGACCAATGTAGGTAAGTTTGCGGCGGTGATCTCATTCACTATGGCTGGCGGTGGGGGGGACGCGGTGGGTGGCGCGGGGCGTGCCGGAAGCCCACCACAGGCGACAAGTTGCAACGCTGCCAAGCCATTGAGAATGATTAGAAAATAGAAGCGAATTGTTTGTGGGTGCATCGAAAGTATTTTGAGTTTCAAATCAAGATTGCGTAAGGATAGAATGGTATGGATCCAGTCATTGTCGAGATCGGGCCGTTTGCCCTCCATTGGTATGGCGTCTTCATTGTGGGCGGCGCAGTCTTAGCGGCGTGGATCTCGGGGCTCTATGCCGAGCGGGGGGGTGACGATCCAGAGCATATCTGGAATTTGCTGGCTTGGTCACTGGTGGGCGGCATTATTGGCGCACGTCTTTACCATGTTTTTAGCTCACCTGCCGATGGGTTGGGCTGGGCGCACTATCGTGAGAACCCGCTGGACATTATCAACTTCTGGAACGGCGGTCTGCGCGGACTGGGCATCTATGGTGGACTGGTCGGCGGTGTTTTAGCGGTCATCCTCTATTGTCGCTATAACAATCTCAGCCCTGTTCGCTTTTTAGATTATCTTGCGCCCAATGTGTTGGTGGCACAGGCACTAGGTCGCTTTGGCAATTGGGTTAATCAAGAACTCTATGGCCCTCCCACGGATCTGCCTTGGGCCTTTCACATTAACCCCGATTACCCTTGTCAACTGCCACCCAATTTGCCGATGAACATTCAGGTCTGTGGTGCTCCCAACTTGAATGACGCTTCACGGCTTTGGTATGCTGTAAATGGTTTCCACCCAACCTTTTTCTATGAGGCGTTGTGGAATGTCGCCATGTTTGGTCTGCTGGCATTCATCATTTGGCGGTATGGCGAACGTTTGCGTCGCGGAGACGCCGTCCTGCTCTATTTGATTGCCTATCCGTTGGGCCGCTTTTGGGTTGAAATGTTCCGTCCCGACGCTTGGGTAATGGGGCAGATGGCAACAGCGCAATGGATTGCAATTTTATCTGTGGTTGCCAGTTCGATTGCCCTGATTGTACGTCATATGAATTGGTCGTGGCAAGATCACCCGGAAGAATCGCTAGGGCACATGAGTGGTTTTGTGACCGAGACGAACTATTATGAAGAGGGTGATCGAGACTATGATAAAGATAGTGATGGAGATGATGGTGGAGACAGTGGCGGGGATGATGGTGGAGACGGTGGTGGAGACGGTGGTGAATGAGTTCCCTGTGATCTAGTGCGGTTTAACCTTTCTCTAGTCGTCAGTTTATCTTCAGTTTAACCATGTCAGCAGAGGGATACTCGGCATGTCTTCCAGATGCTCCCATGAGCGCTATTCGTTGATATGCCCCAGATGTGCCAGGAGCGCATCATCCACGCGTTGACCCAGTAAGAAGCGTTGATCGCGGTCTGTGGCGACACCCGTGATCACATATTGCCCTGGTTCTGTACCCACGTAATGGCTAAAGAGACGGTCAGTCGTTTCGCGCCAAAGCTGTGCTTCTGCTACGTTGTTTTGCTGGATGCTCGTCCAGTCTTCGGGAATTTCGATGGCGATGTGTTCGCCCTTCGCTTCCAAGTGCAAAGTCTCAAAATTATGATTGACGCGTTCGATCTCTGGGTGTTGGGGCAGATCGAGGATTGGGGCGCGTGCGCCGGTAATGGCGACGTTTTGCACGCGCTCACTGCCCACCAGCCAGGTTAGCCCAAAGCGCGAGGCGGGCACGCGATTCAGGTTGTTGCGAAAGGGATAGAGGTCGGAATAGAAGTGGAAGGAGATCGCTCGCAGCAGCCCAAAGTTTAGCGCCGCATTGGGAAATTGCAGCGGGTCTGCTGTCCAGTTGATCACGCCAATCCCCTTCTGCCATGCCTCTTCTGCTTGCACCTTTTTGAGCAAGTTGGCAATACGCATCCCTCGGAAATCGGGCAGCACGCCCAGTGTCTGCGACTCTAAGCGCAGACTACCGCCAAAGCGCTCAGACCAATCGGCGGGTAGCTTGGGGCCGCCAAATTTATAGAAGCCAAAGAGAAAGGCAGCTAATTCGCCATCCACCCGCGCCACCAACGAAGAGCCTAATTGGAACTCAATGCTGTGAATATCTGCCGGGTAGAGAAGTTCGGGTGGACTACCCCAGATGCGCTGATTGAGCAGAGGAATTTGGGCGGCTTCTTCGGCATTGGGACGACCAATGCTGATGTTGCCGATCTCCTGCGAAGTTGGCTGATAGGTATGTTGCCCCGCTGGATTGTAAAAGTGTATATGGGCATCAGGCACAAAGGGTTGCACCGCTTGCACTGCGGCTTGAGCCAACGTAGCCAGGGAATGCCCCGTCTCGTCGTCTACAGCATGGCAGCGCAAGGTATAGGCAGGTTGAGTGAGCAAGGGCCTATCGCCTATGCTGCTAGATTCATAGCCACGCGGTAGCAGAAAGCCAATACCTAACTCCTTCCCGGCTTCGGTGAACCAGAAGATGTGACCACCGAGCCGGGGGAGTACGACTTGCAGAAAATGCTGAGGAAAGAGAGTTGGATTCTTGCCTGCGTGGAGCCGAACACCGATGTCAACAATAGCATCCGGCCAGGATCGATCAGCAGGGTCTAACAGACGGGCATCCATGACGGTGACTTTACGCAGAGGATTGGGGCGCGGTGCGTGTTTGGCGTGCCAGGTAGAGAACGATACTACCCGCTACAGCAGCGTTGAGACTTTCTACTTGGCCTACCATTGGCAATCGCAGCAAGAAGTCACACTTTTCGCGTGTCAAGCGGCTGAGACCAGCACCCTCACTGCCAACAACCAACGCTAGCGCACCTGACACACTCTTGTTATCAATAAGGGGCGTATCATAGTCGCTATCCAGCCCTGCCACCCAAACGTTGCGGCTTTTTAGATGCTCGATGACGCGGTTGAGGTTGGTGACTTGCGCCACATGCATGCGCTCAACTGCCCCGGCGCTGCTGTTGCTGACTGCCGGGGTCACGCCCGCGGAGCGACGGTCGGGCAAGATGACACCATGCACGCCCATTGCCTCGCCGGTGCGGATGAGCGTACCCAAATTCTGTGGGTCTTGTAGATGATCCAAGATCAAGATCAGGGGTGGCTCGCCGATCTGCTTGGCACGAGCCAAAATATCATCCACCTCAACATAGGGATAGTCCCCTACTTCAAGGGCAACCCCCTGAGCGTTGGCATTCTGCTGCCCCAATCGCTCAAAAAGTCCGCCCTTGACGGTTCGTATGGGAACATTGGCGGCTTCAGCGGCGGCAACAATTTCCGCCACAATGCCTGTGGGGGCTGGCGAATGCTCATCGCCTTCAAGCCAGAGCCGAAAGATGCGTCGGCGCGCCGCGAGCAAGGTTTCTAGAACTGCTCGCCGTCCATAATTTAATTCACTCATAATTGTTTAGGTCGGTTCCTGGTAGCGCCATGTAGTGCCTTCTGCACTATCTTCTAGGGTTACACCCAACTCTTTTAGGCTGTCACGCACTTTGTCTGCCAAAGCCCATTGTTTGGCGGCGCGTAGATCGTTGCGCACACCAATCAGCAGTTCAATAAAGGGCTTGGCGGCTACGCTGCTGCTCTTGTTCTCGCCTGGACTGCCACCCAGGGTCAATCCCAAAACGCCCGTCAGTTCGCGCAGCGTGCGCTGACCTGCTTCATAGAAGGGGCCAGCAAGACCTGCATCGCGTGCGGTATTGATGGCGCGCACAAGTTCAAAGATAGAAGCCAGGGCTGTGGCGGTGTTGAAGTCATCATCCATCGCCTCGGTAAAGGCCGCCCGCGCGTTTTCGGAGGCTTCGCGCAGGGCATCGGCTTCGGGTCCGGTGCTTTTGTTGCCCACAGGTGGGCGCAGACCGCTGCGAAAACGTTGCAGGATGCGTTCTGCATTGCCCAGTGATTCATCATTGAAGACCACTGGTTTGCGATAGTGACCTGTGTAGATCAGCGTGCGTAGCGTGTCGGGGCTATGTTTTGCCAGAAAGTCATCAATGGTGATGAGGTTTCCCAGTGACTTGCTCATCTTTTCGCCAGCAAGTTGCAACATGCCATTGTGCATCCAGTAGCGTGCCATAGGCTTGCCGGTGAGGCTTTCACTTTGGGCAATTTCGTTTTCGTGGTGGGGGAAGACGAGGTCATTGCCGCCACCATGAATGTCGATGGTCTCGCCCAAGTGGTGCAGACACATGGCGGAGCACTCGATGTGCCACCCGGGTCGGCCTAGTCCCCAGGGGCTATCCCAAGAGGGTTCACCAGGCTTGGCAGATTTCCAGAGCGCAAAGTCGGCTAAGTTTTCCTTGCGTGCATCCTCGCCAATGCGTGTGCCACTCATGGCTTCGTCCAGCGTGCGGCGACTCAACTTGCCATAGTCATCATCTTTGCTGACCCGGAAATAGACATCGCCATCAATCTCATAGGCATATCCTGCCTCGCTCAATTCTTGAATGAAGCGGATGATCTCATCCATTTCACTGCTGACGCGCGGGTAAACATCGGCAGGGATCACGTTGAGATCGCCAAGATGGCGCAAATATTCTTCAGCATAGTGGTTGGCGAGGGCGATGGGGTCTTGACCCGTCTGGTTGGCACGGCGAATGATTTTGTCATCCACATCGGTAAAGTTCGTGGCGTACTTTACTTCATAACCGCGATAGATGAGATAGCGACGCACCATGTCAAAGACCACTGCTGCCATCGCATGGCCCACATGCGCGTCGGAATAGACTGTTGGCCCACAAATGTACATACTGACTTTCCCTGGTTCGATGGTTCGGAACTCTTCTTCCGTGCGGGTCAGGGTATTGTAAAGACGCAAAGCCATGATTGCTCCTACTCGTGTTCCTGGGTGGTTGGTTCGGGGACAGCAAAGACGAGGCGACCTGCATTGGTTTGCAGAACTTTTGTCACCTGAACGAGGACTTCTTGATTGAGAAATTGGCGACCATTTTCAACAACGACCATGGTTCCATCTTCTAGATAGCCAACGCCCTGCCCTATTTCTTTGCCAGCCTGTATGATCTTAATGGGCAATCCCTCGCCAGGAAGGAAGACCGATTTAACGGCGTTTGCCAATTCGTTGATGTTAAGGATTTTAACCCCTTGGAGACGCGCCACCCGATTTAGGTTGTAGTCATGGGTGATGACTGCGGCGTTTAGTTCACGCGCAAGGCTGATGAGTTTATCATCCACTTGCGTTGCGTCTTGGGGGTCATTGTCGATGAAAGAGAGCGCAATATCGGGGTTCTGTTGCAAGCGGTCGAGAACTTCCAAGCCGCGGCGACCGCGATTGCGGCGCAATGCATCTGCGGAGTCGGCGATATATTGGAGCTCATTGAGCACAAAACGTGGCACAATCAATTCGCCCAACACAAAGCCAGTTTCCGCTACATCGCCGATGCGCCCGTCGATGATGACGCTGGTGTCCATGAGCAGCGAGTGGCTGGCGGGAAGGGGTACAGGGAGTTTGACAATTTCAGGTTTGGTTTGGTTGCCGCGTATCAGCGCCAGGAAATCGTCCTTGCGCAAGACCAAGACCGTTGCCCCTAGATAGCCAAAGACAATGACTGCCACAAAGGGTAGGATGGGGCCAAAGGGCGCGGGCAGACGTGAGATTGGATAGGCCAAGAGTGCCGCAATGAGAAGGCCCGCGCTGAGACCGACAGTTCCCGCCAAAAGGTCTGCCATCGGAACGCTACGCAGGCTATCACGCGCCGCTAGGGCTGGCGCAATCATAATCCAGGGAGCAAGGAAATAGCCCAGCAATGCGCCGCCAAACATCGGCCCCCAAATGATCGGTGCTGTCCAGTTCGTTAATTGTGGCGTACCCGATAAAGCAAGCCCTAACTCATAGCCAATAAAGCCATAAACTAGTGCACCAAGCAGTCTAAAGACAGGGCTAAGGCGCATATTGGTGAGTCTCCCTCATCATGCCCAACATATCAAACTCTTATCTAGCAACAGTTCTCGTCCTCGTCTTGAGACCTCGACTGAGATTTCAAGTAAAATCGCATATTTACAACAACTGCATGATAGCTGCTACCTGCGCCTTTGCTTTGGGTAGCAAGCATCCATTCACAGGACGGATTACACTGGTAATATAACCATGACATTTGTCCAGAATATTCTATCCATGATACTCGAAATCTGTCTATTGAGCAATCCACTGCTCCCTCTTGGACTCACCACATTCTCTTAACATTTTGTTGTTCTCTCACCCTTCAACTTCCATATCTAGCACTACATACCGGGAACCATTCAAATCTTGATAATAGCCTGATATCCCTTCTTTGTGCGCTCATTGTTTGGGTGCGTCTCAAGTTGATGCGTGCATGATTATCTGATCTAAATTACTCACTTTTAGCCTGCTTGGTCTGATTGACCTGCTTTGATCGTTGCATTGGGCTAGTTGTATGCAGATGGGCAAGATTGAAACTTGACATTCCCGCAGTGGGGGCGTTGAATAAACAATACAAACGACTATATAGAAGGGATTCTGTTATGCAGCAAAAACGTACTTTGTTAGGTGTCTTCGCCCATCCAGACGATGAGAGCTTTGGACCCGGTGCCACATTGGCACGCTATGCCGCCGAAGGTGCGAATGTTCATGTGGTTATTGCCACGGATGGGATTGCTGGTTCTGTGGAAGCCTCGAATAAATTAGAGGATCATGAATCGCTGGCGCAGGTGCGTTCAGCAGAACTGGCAAATGCCGCTGTTGCGTTGGGTGTAACCACCATTTGGTCCTTGCCCTATCGCGATAGTGGCATGCGTAACACGAGTGACAATGATCATCCCGATGCATTGTTCCAGCAGCCAATGGAGAAGTTGGTGGAAAACTTGTTGGAGTATATTAATCGTCTCCAGCCACAGGTGATCCTCACTCACGATCCCTTTGGAGGCTATGGACATCCCGATCATATCCGTTGCTGTGAGTCGGTCACTACGGCCTTTCATTTGGCACGGGAAGCGGGACAGAAGGTCAACGGCGGTGGCTATCGGGGGCCGCAAAAGCTTTATTACACCGCGATGGATAAGAAATTGATCCGCACCTACGTCAAACTGATGCCCCTCCTTGGGCAAGACCCAACGGCGATGGGTCGTAATAAAGATATTAATTTTTTAGAGATTGCGGGTTGGGAGACGACTGTTACTGCGCGCATTGATGCCACTCGCTATTATCAGCAACGGTTGGCCGCGAGTCGAGCACACGCCACTCAGTTTAGTGGTGGGCCTGGAATGATGCGCGTGATCCCTAAATTTCTGCGGCGTCGCGTGCTGGGTATTGATACCTACACACGGGCCTTTCCTGCGCCAGAGCCGAACTTGGAAAATGATTTGTTTGCAGGTGTGGTCTAGGGGCTATAGCCGGGGAGAGCTTCCACAAAACTACGAAGGTTTGCACGGGCACGGTCACCGCGCTAAACTATCTACGCTGTGACTGAAACTGTAGACTAAAAGCATAGATTATAAGAGTACGCCTGTGCAGTCGAGTGCACGCAACTCTTATCGAGTAGAAATTAGAAGCATAAGCAGGTACAGATCAAGTCGCCCAATAATCGAATCGCGTGCAATGCGTCGAGGAGTGGAAGATGAAACAAACCAAATCCAACGAGCCGAGGCCTGTTCCTTTGTGGCGTCAACGAACTGCTGTCGGGCTGGCGATTCTCATGGGGTTGCTCTTTTCTAGCACAGCCCTTGCCGCTGAAGTGGTGAGTGGGGATCCTTATATTCTTCCGCGCGGCGAGGTTGTGACAGATGACCTCTATGTGAGTGGGGATGAGGTGATCATTGATGGCACCGTGGAAGGTGATCTGATCGTGGCGGGTGGCTATGTGGAGGTCAACGGTGTGGTCATGGGCGATCTGATTGCGGCTGGGGGTGCGGTGGTGATCTCCGGCGTGGTGCAAGACGATGTGCGTGCCGCTGGCGGGAGTGTGCTGCTAACGGGGCGCGTGGGCGATGACTTCTTTGCTGCTGGCGGAGGTGGCTGGCCTGGTATGGCCTTTGTGCCCATGCAAATGGAGGGCCGTAATGTCCCCCAAGGGGTTACTGTGGCTGCTGGCGCAAGCGTTGACGGTGATGCCTTTATTGCAGGCGGAGAGGGTCTTGTTGCCGGTTCAGTTGGGCGCAATCTCTCGGCGGGTATGGGCAACTTGACCTTTTCGGGGCGCGTGGCTGGCAATGCTGCTCTCTATGCTGAAACCCTGGCGGTTGTTCCCGGCGCACTGGTGCAAGGTGGATTGCGTTATTCGACTGAGAGTGACGCCGCGATTCCTGAAGGCGTTTCCTCTAGCGTGACGCAGGAGCCGTGGCGAGATGCTTCTATCAATGAAGCCGCAACCGTCGTGCGCAATCCGATTGGCGGCTTTTTCCGCTGGCTGTGGAGCTTGGCACTAACAATTGCTGGGTTGCTGGTGGTTGGTTGGTTGGGTTGGTCTTTTGCCCCGCGCCAAATTATTGGCCCCGTGGCGACGCTTGAAGCGCGGCCTATGGAGGCCGGGATTTTTGGCTTGCTGGCTGCCGTGGTGATTCTGCCCATCTCTGTTGCGCTAATTTTCTTGGCAGTTTTATTTTGGGGATGGTTCCCTGGTGGCTTGTTTATGGCAAGCTTCCTCTTGGGTCTCTTTGCGCTGCTCTGGTTGTTAAGTCCGATCTTCACGGGGCTATGGGTCGGTCGCAATGTGGCTAAGGCGGCAGGTATTGCGGGTGGAGAATTGCTGCAACTGCTGATTGGCATTGCTGTAATTGTCGTAACTGCACGAGTTTTGACGATTATCCCCTTTGTGGGTGATTTGGCTTTCCAAGTGATCTACTTGGCGAGTTTTGCTTTAACGCTAGGCAGTTGGATCTTGGCACGACGACGCCCAGCCCAGGTCACACCTGCGCTGCCGGTGTCGCAGCCACAGGTGGACGTCTTCTAGGGGTGCAAATGCGCTCAGTGACAAAGACCTGTGATAGAGACACTCAGAGAAACTCAGAGACACTGTGACAAGAGAAGCCGCAATAAAGAATTTGGATTGCGGTAACTGGTGAGTGTAACCGTATGGAAATTTATGAAAAGCTCTATGTTGGCGATGTGGTGGAGATGCGTAAGCCCCATCCTTGCGGCGGGTTGCTGTGGGAGGTGGTGCGTGTGGGCGCAGACATCGGCCTCATCTGCCAAAGTTGTGGACGACGCGTTTTATTGCCGCGCAGACGTTTTGCCCATCAAGCCAAGCGGTTTGTGAGCCGAGGAGCAGACGCGGCCAACGAACTAGGAGCCAATACGCCATGATGCGAACGGATTTAGTTGCCTATCTGAATGAGTATTTGCGGATTGAAGAGATTCCCGATTATGGCCCGCAAGGGTTGCAGGTAGAGGGGCGCAGTGAGGTTAATCGGATTGTTGGCATGGTGGATGCACAACTGCCCTGTGTGGTGGAGGCGGTTACGCGCGATGCCGATATGCTCTTGGTGCATCATGGCATCTTTTGGGGAGCTGCGCAGCCGCTACGTGATGCTTTTGGTGCATTAGTACGCACCATCATAGATGCGGAGTTGAATCTTTATGCCGCGCACTTAGCTCTGGATGCACACCCGCAGGTGGGTAATAATGTGGAGTTAGCACACCGCCTGGGGCTGGAAGTGGTTGATCGGTGGGGAAAGAGCAATGGCGTTGATTTGGCAGTCCTGGCGGTGGAAGTGCAGGGGGGTGTCAAACTCGATTACTTGGTTGATCGGTTTGAGCAAACAGTAGGGCCGGTCAAACTGGTGCAGCCTCATGGCCCGCGCATTGTCAAGCGTGTGGGTATTATGAGTGGTTCGGGCGCCAAGTCGATTCAAGAGGCGAAGGAACTGGGCTGTGACCTGTATATTACTGGCGAGACTAGCCACGCC
>JBBQIG010000039.1:0-15729 GCA_038324715.1 Anaerolineae bacterium
AATTCCTTGCGTTTGGGTTACGGTGATGAAGAGTGGCTGGGGCTGGAAGAAGAAGGCTTGTAGCTGTAGCTCTTCTTTCAACTCACGGATGACTGTTTTGTAGGGGTGCTCATTTGGTTCGACATGACCGCCGCTAGGCAACCAGAGTTGCGCGTTCTTGTGGTCTACTAATAGCAGTTGCTGGGCATCTATATCGAAGAGAACAAAGTAAGCCACCAGGTGAGTGGGCGGTGTCGCTGGCTTAGCGGTGCGAAATATGGGCAAGCCAGAGTAGAGCCAGCGCAAGGTCTGGTCAATATGCGCTGCTTCCAGTGCATCAAAGGGCTGGATCGAAGCAACTAGTTCAATGATTTCGTTCTGTGTAGGATTGGGAGTGGATGGGGTGGTCACGGAGTTTGATGTTTGCGTTGAGGTTGATACCGGACGAAATATTGGCGCTAAAAGTAGAAAACGCCCCAGCCTTGCGGCTGAAGCGTTTTCTGTTTGCGTCCGGTAGCGACTTTAGAGGTTAAAACCTCGAGGTGAAGCTACCGGACGCGTACTGTTACTAAAATCCATTAGCACCACCTCCTTCTTATGGGATAGCTTGTTAAGGCTGGGCGAGCGACTCATTGCTTACTGCCCCCAAACTATTTGGGAGGGTCACCAGTTGCCTAGCTGAGAACAGTATAGGATAGATCATGCTGGTTGTCAAGTAAGAAATTACTCATTTTTTGCGACTCTAGTTTTAAGCTTTTTGTTGCTCTTTTAGAGTGTCCATTTTCTTGTTTTTGCACTCACAGTAACCAGGCAATAAAGAAGGATGCTAGCCCTAACAAGAGGGCAAAGCCCATTACATCGGTGGCGGTGGTGACAAAGATACTCGATGCAAGTGCTGGGTCTACGTTGAGACGCCGAAGTGTTGTAGGTACTAGTACACCTGCAATGGCTGCGATGATGTGATTGCCCAACATGGAGACTGCAAGGATAATGCCCAGCATGATGTTGCCCTGCCAGAGCCATGCGACTGTGCCCACTGAAATCCCTAGAAAGAGACCGTTGAGAATACCAATGAGAAATTCATGGCGTAGAGCTTTCCATGCCTCGCTTACATCAATATCGCCCAAAGCGAGTGACCGTACCATAATGGTCATGGTTTGGTTGCCTGCATTGCCACCTTGTCCGGCAACAATGGGCATGAAAACAGCTAATACCGCCACCGTTGCAATGGTGTTTTCAAAATAGGCGACTACGGCTGAAGCGATGAATGCCGTGATCATGTTGACATAAAGCCACGGCAAGCGTGAACGAATTGAATTTTTAATGGAGCCAAATACTTCTGCATCTGCGCCAAGCTGTGCCAAGTGGTAGATATCTTCAGTGGCTTCCTCTTCCATAACATCGACGACATCATCGACGGTGATAATACCCACGAAGCGATCTTCGGCATCTACCACGGGCAGTGCCAAGAGATCATAGCGAGAGAAAAGCTGGGCAACTTCTTCTTGATCCATGTTGATGCGCGCGCTAATCACGTCGTGTATCATGATCTCATCAATGGTTTGGGTGGGTTCCGCCAAGATCAGAGCACGCAAATTGACGACACCGATGAGCCTGTCGTTGCGGTCTAGGACGTAGAGATAGAAGACCTGGTTGGCATCGTGATAGTTATTCTTGATAAATTGGAAGGCTTCTGCAATCGTCATATAACGACGCAGGGAAGGCGGTGGCAAATTCATAATGCCACCCGCGGTATCTTCTGGATACGCTAGCAAGGGGGCAACCGTCTTGGCCTCATCCATTTGTTCAAGGACTGCGGTTGCGTCGGCTGGCTCCATTTCGCCAAGCAGATCGGCTGCGTTATCAGGCTCCATCTCGTCAAGCACATGGGCAAGAGCCTCTACATCGAGATGATGACCCATCTCGGCAGCTTCCCCGCCATCCATCTGCTCAAAGACCCAAGCCAGTTCATCAGGCTCCATGCGCGTGACGATCTCAGCTTGATCCTCTGGTTCAAGCGTAGAGAGCATCTCTGCTCCATCAGCAGGATGAAGGGCGCGCACATACTCCGCAGCACCGTCGAAGTCACCAGCTTGGAGCAGCAGCTCAATTTGCTCCATGGCATCTTCCATCTTAATTGGATCGACCATAGCACAGCCTCCTTCGCAATGGGTAAACACATTGACCAAGTTATCTCTATACCAGCCAATTGCTGGAATAGGGCTGCGAGCAAGCGGAGCGCGCCAAACAAGCGCGCTGCGGTTACGTTGGTATCTGAAAAACAACGTACCGAAGTTAGGAGATGCCGATTACAGGATTGAATTTAGGTGGAAAGAAGAGAAGTGCAGAACGAAGGTGGCAGGGCTAGACCAGGAGAATGGTCGCACCCCTTGCTGTGCTGATCTAGTGCAGATCAGCCTTGTGTAGGGACAAAAAAGACCAACTCCTGGCCCAACGATGCGACCGATTGCTCTCTTCGAGCCTAAACTCATCGGCAGTCGCGCTGGCGGACGCTGTTTGCACAGCTCCGTTGCGGGCAGGATATAGGCGGCTCGCACCGCATTTTATGTTTTGAATAGAAGGCCGGCCCATGATCTGTCTCGCCGAAAGGGGGGCACAGAAGATGGGCACGCTACTACTATCCGGGTCTGGCTGTGATTCAGTCACTGTGTTTTCTTGTTGAATCGTAATTGTCAACCTATTTCACAATTTATGGGACGCGTTTCAAACTCCGCGGCCCGGCACAAGGGGGGGAGTATAGCACTGAAGGCTACCTGTGTCAATTCGACAATAAGCCGCTTTGGGTATGCCAGGGGGTGGGATGGGTCTCTGGCTGGGCAACAATTGACAGGGGTAGAGGGGCTATGCTAGATTGCCATAGGGTTATCTTATCAGAGATAATCCTCCCCAAAGCGCAAGCACAGATGTTGGTATCAATTATTCCCTTGGTGGAAGGTTTTGTAGTGGCTGAGAAGTTGCTGACAGCCTGCACGAGCCGACGCCCTGCAAAGAGAAATGGAGGCTGGAAGATGGCCCAGCCACGACAATACAGACCTGAGAACCTTTTGGTTCGTCCCCAAAGTGATTCTCGCGATCCTGACCTGATCCTGAACATTACACCTGAAGAAGCCGGATGGGATTATATTGCCTTTCAAGTGCGCCGTTTGGCCCAGGGGCAATCGTGGTCATGGCAGAGTGGCGAAAATGAGTTGGCGTTGGTCAATTTGACTGGACGCTACTCGGTCTCGTCAAATCGCGGTGACTGGCAGGGGATTGGGGGGCGCCGAAATGTCTTTACGGGCGCAGCCCATGCACTTTATTTGCCACGCCAGACTGAATTCACCATTACTGCCGAGGAAGCGGGTGAGTATGTGGTGACCTGGGTTCCTACGGGTGAAGATCATGCTCCGTGGCTGATTCAGCCGGAAGAGGTTGCTGTTTCTATACGCGGCGGCGATAATGCCTCGCGCCAAATTAATGATCTATTGCCGCCAGGATCGCCTGTTCATCGCCTGGTATTGGTTGAGGTTTACACACCCAGTGGTAATTGGAGCAGCTATCCAGGCCATAAACATGATGTGCATCGGGTGGATGCTCAAGGCAATCTGCTTGAGGCTGATTTGGAGGAGGTCTACTTCTATCAGATTGACCGGCCTGAGGGGTATGCTTATCAGCGTGTCTATACGGATGCAGATTCGCCGTTGCAACAGGCTGGTTTCCCGATTGACGCGCTGGTTTGTGCAGAGCACAATTGCGCCGTGTTGGTGCCAGAAGGCTATCATCCAGTGGTCAGCGCACCGGGCTATACGACCTATTATCTTAATGTGCTGGCGGGAAGCGCACAAAGCCTTGCCAACCAAGATGATCCACGCTATGCGTGGGTGAAGGAGAGCTATCGCGGGGTTGATCCGCGACTGCCCCTTTATTGAGTATATTGAGGCTTCTTATGGGATGTTGAGCGGCTTGTTTCTCGTTGACAAACTTCGTTTTGTGGTTTCACTAACGATTAAGTGTTTTTTTTGCCAAGTTTGCTAGTGAACCCGTAGGGTAGGCCCCCTGTGGCCTACCGTGCAGGAAAGCGGGCGGGCACGGGGACACCGCCCCTACAGCTTAACTCAGCAAATTTAGCGAAAGAACCATTAAGCGCGTGAGTAGCTTGTTATAGACGTACCCAGGTTCGTTCGCGGTGGCTGCGGCGTGCTGCATCTAGGACGCGTTGAACGATTAGTCCATCATAGAAGCTGGCGGCTTCGGGAATTATGATTTGGCTCTTGCTGAGTACGTCGCTGAGTGCTTTGGCTAGATAATAGCTGCCGATGGTAAAGGGGCTGCGGTTGGGCAAGTCAAGCTCTTTGGTTTCATCCCCCACCGCAATTGGTTCCCACTCCCCATGTGGATAATCTTCAGATTTAAGGCCCCATAACTGATCTTGATCATCAATTTTCAAGGCTCCCTCTGTCCCAACAACTAGAACACTCATGCCTCGGTTGTCTGGATAGAGCGCGTTAACCGTGATGCGCCCTTGAATGCCAGTCCCGAATTGAACAAGGAGATTGGCTGAGTCGTCACTAGTAACGCGACGTGAGCCATTGACTTGCGGGTCGGGGCGGAGGAAATGGGCTGTTTGTAGCTGGGCTACTAGCCCGTCGATGCGTCCAGAGATCCACCGGGATAGATCGATGAGATGGCTACCCAACGCGCCGAGGCTGCCACCCCCCCTGTCAATATCACTGTGCCAACTCCAAGGTAGCTGGGGATCGAGCCGGTGGGAGTAGAGCCAATCTAATTCAAGGTAGAGCGTGTTGCCAATATAGCCTTCTCTCATCAATTGGCGCAGATGGGCGCGCTGTGGGTGGAAACGTAGCTCATGGTCGATGATTGCAAGCTGGTTGGGCGCTGCTTGGGCGGCGGCGAACATGTTTTCGGCTTCGGCTACGTTGAGCGATGTGGGCTTTTCACAGATAACATGTTTGCCTGCACGCAGCGCAGCAATGGCGATTTCGGCATGAAGATGGGGCGGCGTGGCGATGCTGACGATGTCAACGTCTGCGGAATGCACAAGCTCGCGCCACGAATTATAGACTTGAGGAATCTCTAGCTTCTCTGCCACGCGTTGTGCGTTCTCTGGCTGGTTGGCACAAATGGCTTGGGCAGTGAGTCCACCAAGTCGAAAGGTGGGAATCTGGACACGTTCAGTCCAGCCAGCGCCGATAAAGCCTACCCGTAGCCCTTCGGTGGAATCTTTCATGGCGTTGTCATTTAGGCTCATGGTTAGGCTCCTGCTTGTTTGGTGCGTTCCGCTCTCTGTGTCACCTTTGGGGCCATTTTTTAGGCCACTCTCTGTGGAGGGGGATCGCTGCTGATGGATTGGCGTAGTTGTTACGTTGCGTGTATTTGTGCGTGTATTTGTGCGTAAATTTGATCGAAAGTGGGTATGATCTGCTGCCAGGTATAATGCGCTGCGATAAAGGCGTGGGCAGTTTGGCCTAGCTCTTTGGCAAGTGGCGCACCCTGGCGCTTGTCATCTGCCAAGCGCAGAATTGCCGCTGCAAAGGTTGCAGGTGAATCGGCAAGTAACATTTCGTGTTCGTCGCGCACGTCAATGCCTTCTATACCTAGCCTGGTGCTGACAATTGCTTTGCGCGCAGCCATTGCTTCTAGCGCTTTGAAACGGGTTCCACCCCCCACACGCATGGGAATTACATAGGCATCCGCAGCGTCGAGATAGGGCGGGATGGCTGGTACGGCACCTGTTATCTCAATATGGGGGGAATCACGCAAGCAATCTAGGCGTGGATGCGGATTCATGCCCACCACTTGAAAATGAATAGCGGGTACAGTGCTAATCAGTCGTGGTAATACTTGCTCGGCAAACCAGAGTACTGCATCAATGTTGGGCCGATAATCCATTTTACCCGTAAAGAGCAGCGTAAAGCGATTGGGATTGCGCTGTGCTGTGCGCTCACCTGTTTCGTATGCGGCTAGATCAATGCCATTGGGTGCAACATGGATGTTGGCACCGGGCGCAATACGCTGGAGTGCCGCTCGGTCTGGTTGGCTTACGGCGACTACCGCTTGCGCCGCACGACAGACTGCGGCTTCATAGCGGTGCAGCTTGGCCCATTGGACAAGGCTATAGGCTGCGGCGTGCCAGCGTCGTGGATTGCGAAGGTCGGTTAAAGCATTGCGCTGTTGCAGTAGATATTCACAATTATGGTCATCGAAGATCACTGCGCTCTTACTGCGGTCAACATGATTGGCATACTGGGCTAACTCGATGCCTTCGATCTGTACTATATCATACAGAGGGGCATTCTGTGTGCCATGCTGTGTGGCATTCTGGGTTCCAGTTATCCAGGTGGTCATCAGTTGGTGCATGATGGGTGATTCGAGTCGCAGCGCCATGTCGGGCAGGGGCGAGCGCACGAGATCGCTCAATCGACGTGTGGTGCTGCGTGTGGGTTGTGGCACCGTGCCGATGCGGCGGCAATGCTGATAGAGCGGGCTATGGGGTGGCATCTCATCACCGGGAGCCATAAAGGTCAATAAGTCCACCGTATGGCGTTGGGCCAAATGGGCAATCAAATTGTAGTTGCGAATTGATGTACCCTGGCGCGGTGGATATGGCACCTGGGGTGTTAGAAACAAGATGTGCATGTAGGTAAGTGGGGTGATGCAGTGGGCAAAGAGGCTGCCGATTAGAGCCGATTGATTTGGCGCGAGGTTGTCTGTGCGGTAGCGGCAGGCATCACTGCGCTGGTGTTGCCTACCAACTTATAGACCTCCATTGTGCGACGTGCTGCGCTTTCCCAACTGAAGAAGCTGGCACGGTTGAGTCCTTTTTCTCGCAACTCGGCATGGAGCTGATCATCACTGAGTAGCCGATGGATGGCAACTGCAATTTCTTCCCAATTGGAAGGATCGACAAGCAACGCTGCATCCCCTACAACTTCGGGCAGACTGCTGACGTTGCTGACAATGGTGGGCGTGCCACATGCCATTGCTTCTAGCGGTGGGAGGCCAAAACCTTCGTAATGGGCGGCTAGCACATGGCAACGCGCTGCCACATAAAGCTTGTGTAGCTCTTCGTCCGGGATGCGACCTAAAAGGAAAACAGATTGCTCTAGCTTTAACTGACGAATGAGTTCAAGTGTATCATCATAAAGCCAGCCACCGCCACCGGCAATGACCAGGGCTGTCTCACTGACCCCGTATTTGTTGCGCAGGTGATGAAACGCACGGATGAGTCCGTCTACATTTTTGCGTGGTTCAATGGTACCAACAAAGAGAACAAATGACTCTGGAAGATGATATTTTTTTATCACCTCGGCACGGGTTTGTTCCAACGGCAGGGGCACAAACAGTTCGTCGGCGGCCTCATAGATAACACTGATCTTGATGGGCGGCACACCGAGCATGGCTGTTAAGTCTTGCTTTGTGCTTTCGCTGGGAACAATGATGTGCTGGGCATGGCGCACAGCCGGGTCAATTTGCCCATAGTAAGCCGCACTGTCCTTGGTGAGGAAGTGGGGCCAATGTAAAAAGGCGAGATCGTGGACTGTGATCACCGTAGGCACAGTGGTGTAGAGCGGCGGAATAAAGTCTGTGCTGTGCAGCAAATCCAATGAAAAGCGAAGCAGTTCGATTGCCAAGAGCGCCTGTTCGATGCGATTGTGAACAGGTGCATAGAGTGTGGCACGTCGAAAATTCGCCTGTTCGATCAGCGGGATTCGATGACGCCTATGTTGGAATGTAATAAATTCATCACGCCGGTTGATCTTAGCTAGTTCCTGTGCAAGATGACGGGTATACCGTGTGATCCCGGCAGGTTGGTGTTGCATCAACCGCGCGTCAATGCCGATGCGCATAGTAGCACTTGTTAAGACTGATGTATGTTGGGGTGAGGGCTTGCATGATGCGGCAAGATCACCAGATTTTTAGCACAAAGTTCTTGATTACAAGCTTTGAGGTGCCAAGTTTTAGATAAGAATTACTTGACCCTAGAAAGTGTAACCAGCCGCGAGTAGTCGTGATCCCACGGTCATGAATGTCAACATTGTAACCTCACGGGGGACGCTGGTCAAACCAACCATCTTTGCGACTTCAACAGATTGCATGACTGACAGAGCGTGTGTAACATAGTGCGTAACACAATAGATAACACCGCTACCAACTAAAGGATGCGTGTAATTCGGCGCAATTTTGTGAGGCGTCTTCCTTTGATTGGTGGTATAATCGTGGAACCAGGTGACAGCGTTTGAGGATTAAGACGGAAGGTAACTCCCATGGATATTGCACAACTTGCCCAGTTAGTAAACTGGTTAGATGAAGAACACCGGCGAGATCGCGCCGAAATTGCCCGCTTGCAGCAGCGTGTTGAAGCGCAGTCGGCGGATGTGATTGAGCAAGCACGACGGATTCAAGAACTGGAAGGGCGCTTGGCTGGAACGCAGGCGCATTTGGGCAAGTTCGGGCAGATTGAACATGCCATTCAAAACACCAAGTTGGAAATTACTGCCATGGTGGAACGTGTTGAGGAAAGCCGTGTGCAAGGGCAGCGCGAACTAGAGCGCTCGCGGTTGTCCGATCGGGAGATGCTGAGTCGTGAGGTCAGTGAAGTACGCAAGGAACTCCCCCGCATTAGTCGATTGGAAGAATCGATTGACATTCGATCCGTGGAAGACAACCGGCTCTCTGAGTTGATCATGGGTGTTCGTAATCAGATCGGCGGTCTGGCAAAAGAGATTGAAGAACGCACGCGTCAGATACCCTTCCTCTCTGAACAACGTACCAGTGATACAAAACGCATTGCCCAACTTCAACAAGAGACTGTGGAGTTGTTTAAGCGTATTGAGGCAGTGGCTGGGCGGATTCCGGTGCTGGACGAGAGTATTCGCAAGACTGCGGGCGAAATTGAGAAGTTGCCACCTGCGGTGGAGACTTTGCGTGAGCAGCAGGTTGCCTTTATGGAAAAGGTGCGCTCTACAATTGTTGACCGTGAGCAGATTATCAATCGCTGGCAAGAGACGATTGAAGAGCAAAAGGGGCTGGTCACACAGTCCTTTGAGCGGGTACAAAATTTCTCGCAGCAGATTGATGTTGCGCGCCGTGCTGTGCATGAGATGCAAGAATTTAAGGACTTGATCTTGCGTGAGCAGAGCCAAGTTCAAGAACTTCAACGGTTGGCAGAAGAGCGGATTCGTCGCGATATGGATGAATTCCGTGAGGACTTTGAAAAGAAACGGCGTAAGGGTGAATTGCGCCATGAGCATCTTTGGTCAGAGCAGGATAAGTATAACCGTGATGTGGTGGAGCGGTTCCCACCGATTGCACATGATTTGAAAGTTCACGAAGCCTTGATCCAGCAGCTTTGGAAGTTGCAAGAGACTTACGGTAACTACTTCTTGATGACCGCACAGTCGTGGTTGGAAGGGATGCAAGTGGCTGTGAAGGGGCGAGATGAAAAGATGCGTACGATTGAGGAAGAATGGCAGCGCCAACGTCGCAACGCCGAATTGTATGCCAACCAGGTCGGTGGTGGACGGCGTACGACGGGCATTGCAACGGGGGATGGAACTGAGCAAAAGAATGGCAATGGGCGCAGCAAGCCGTAAGGCTTCTTGTTCGCTTGTTTGTTACTCAACAACCGCCCATTGAGGAAACTCGCTGTTTTCTCAGTGGGCGGTAATCCTCTAGGTTCGCTCGGGGTTTTAACGCCAAAAACGTGCGATCACGTTGAGAATGAGGGTGAGGAGGATACTCACAAGGAGCATCGTTCCCAGGGGCGCATAAAGCGTAAAATTGCCTCGCTGCAGATTGATATCACCGGGTAGTTGCCCAAAGCCAGGTATACGCGCTCCTAGGAAAAGTAGTACCCCCAGTACAAAGAGCCCTCCCCCTGTGATCATTAAGAGGCGTCCGATATCTCCCATAAGTCTTTCTCACATACCTTCTTTACAGTACCGTCTTTGCGGTACAAGTATCTGTTGCAAACTGGGCACAGATTAAGCCGCCAAAGCTTGCGTCAATCGCTGGCGCAACACGGGCAGCGGTTGTGCGCCCACGATGCGATCAATGACCTCTCCACCCTTGAAAATATAGAGGGCAGGAATGCTCATAATGTTGAAGCGGTGGGATGTGCGCGGATTCTGATCTACGTTCAGCTTTGCGACCACCGCACGTCCAGCAAACTCTTGGGCAAGTTGCTCTACAGAGGGCGCTACCATGCGGCAAGGCCCACACCATTCCGCCCAGAAATCCACCAATACAGGCATCTGTCCGTTGATCACTTGATCAAAGTTGGCATCCGTTACCGTCTGTGGCTTATTTGGCGGCTTATTTTGTGGTGCAGCCTGTGATGCACTAGATTTGCCACTCGCCGTAGCCGCCTGACTGGAACTCTGGTGATTTGTGCCGTTTGCGTGCAGTGGTTTGCCTGTGGAGGTTGGGATGCCTGCGCCCGACGCTTGTGCGGGTCGTACCCCACCCTCTACCAAATAGGTGAGCCATTCTTGAACAGCTTGATCAGAGACACGACCTGCAAGCGTAACCTCACTCTTGCCCTGTTTGATGCCAACAATGCTTGGCAGGAGACGGATCTCATAGCGTTTGACGAGATCAGGTTCTGCCTCAGCGTCGATTTTTGCGATCAGTGCCCGCCCCGCATAGCGAGATGCTAGCTGATTCAAGATAGGATCTAGTTCTGCGCTTTGTGGTACATTTTGCTGCCAAAAGACGAGCAGTATGGGTAGCCCGGTAGCTAAAACACGGTCAATACTTTGTGAATTGGTATGAAGGACGCTATCAATAGCCATAGTATCTTTGCTTTCTGTGTAGAATTACTCTCCCCATCGCTTTTTGTCAGCCGATTTATTTGACGCGAAGGGGTATGTCTACATTGTTATTCAGATCATGTTGTTTAGATCATGGCACAAAGAGATATGAATTATGGCTGAATAACATTAGCGATTAGTTTGCGCTGTGAATTTGTTCTATGAATTTGCTCGGTGAAAAGGCAAGCAGACGATGCACTTCTTCTTGATTTTGCTTTTCTAGTTGACAGGCAAGAGAAGGATCGACCTGAACGCAGTCCCTAAAAAAGCACGAGTTTGGCAACCAGAATAAGTGGGGTATGAAGCATGTTAGCTACGTTGTTAGGACTTCTGGCGCGAGGGGATACAGTCGTCACCCGTGGCGGTCTTTACAACCCAGAATTGAATGTATGGATTGCGGATGGCTTTGCAGAAATGGCGGCGCAAAGCTCACCCGCTACGCACCAGGTGCTTGACGCACTGGCGGCATTGGCGTTGGCGGCAGGGAAGCTGCATCGTCAGCAGTTGAACGATGCCAACTCTGGAAAAATTTGGCCTTCAGCGTGGCTGAACGCTGAGGAAAGCGAGGAAGTTTTGCGCTTTTGCCGCGCGCATCCAGAGGCTGCTTCCCCCTATGCTTGCATTGACCAAGCGCACGCCAGTGTGATTCCCTATACCCATGCCTATCAGGCTGAATTATGGTTAGTCTCAGAGGCACTGGGCAATATTCTTACGCTAGACGGAGACGATGTGCAGCCTCTGCTGCCTTATCTTCAGGCATTGCGGCAAGCGTTTGCCTACGAGCCAGGACGCAGATCGGATATTGAGGCGATGGGGCAGGCGGATGTGGCGTGGCTGGAGATTGCTGGCGATGCACGCTGGCTGTTGATCTCAGAATTTACTGAGACCTATGCTGATCCGCTGAAACATCATATCGGTCATTTGCCAGCAGTAAACGCATGGGCAAAAGAGGTTTCCGAGCGCAATGGCATGGGGCCGTGGAAGTCCTTCTTTGAATTTCGGTTGTTGGAACTGCTGGATAGCGTTGTGACAACTGCAGAGATTGAGTCGATCCGAAAGACGATTCGTGAACTTTATGCTGCGGCAAGTGATAGCCAGCCTTCGGCAAATGCACGCACAAAGTTTCGGCGGGCGTTGATCAATGCAGGGCATGGAGCTTTTCCGCCGAAATCTGCTAAGAATTACCCGAATCAGGCATGGATTCGTCGTGACTATGGGTATCGCAATGTGATCTTTGCTAATCAGGTGGACGAGAAGGTGCGCTGGGAGATGACCCCTGCACTGCAAGCGGCATTTGACACGGAGTGGTCGCGCCACCCCAACTTGGCGGATCAACTTTTGCGCTCGAATGCACTCTTTATTGTTGCGCATGAAGAAACGCACCCGTGGGTTGTCTTCAATGAGTTGACCTGGTTGGAGGAGCTTAAGTGTAATGTGCTGGGAATGTTTGCGCTGCTTCACTCACCTGCGATTGAGGACGAATTTGCGAATATTGTGCTGAGTGTGGTTGCGGGTGCGCTGCAACTTCATCGTCAACAACAGGTGCTTGTGGCGCGAGGTGAGATGCAGCTCCAAGATTATACCATTGGTGATACCCTTTTGATGACCCATCTGGCTGATGGTGGCTATTTTGTCTTTGATGGCGAGGGGATGGCGGTTGATGTGCGTGGCGAACTGGCTGCGCCTCTGCTGGAAAATTTTGTACAGCGCATTCTTGCTATGAAGCGTGGTGAAGAGAGCGCAAGTAGTTTGCTGGCTGATCTCCATCGGGATGGGGAAGTCTTTATGCGGTTTCGGGGGTGAGTGTGAGTCTTCTGTAATGTAAGCTTCCTTGGAGCTCCAGGCTCCGAGGAAGCGGGCGTGTATCGTTCCTCTATCATAGGGAAAGGGGGACTTTTGGCGTTGGTGTGTACGCTACGGTACAATCCGAAGCCTATGGGACTTGGTTACACTGTGCAGCGCACACCTTTATCATTACTGATATCATTACTGAGTGGTTCTTTGCCCAAAGACTATTTACCCAAAGATTCTGTACTCAAAGGTTCTTTGCCTATTTCTGTGCTACCCAGTGCATTGCGTGCCTTGCTGCTGGTCGTCCTGTTGGTGGCATGGGGGCTGCGGCTGGTGGGGTTGGATCGCCAGGACATTTGGTGGGACGAGGCACGCAATATTGATGTGGCGTTGCGTCGCTTTAGCCAAGTTGCGATTGCGCCTGAGTTGGATATACACCCACCCTTTTATTTTTGGCTGTTACATGGCTGGTCACGGCTGAATGGGTTGGCTGTGGGCATGGACCCTGCACAGATGGCGGTGGTGACACGGCTTCTGAGTGTGATGGCAGGGGTGATGAGCGTAGCGTTGCTTTATCAATTGGCAATGCGCTGTAGCCCTCCTAAAACTCGCCATTGGGCAGGCGTGGTCGCTGCTTCGATTGGTGCGCTTTCGCCATTTTGGTTGGCGGAAAGCCAAGAGACGCGCATGTATACGGTGGGCTTCGCGCTTTTATTGGCGGCGGCAGTGGCGTTGATGGCTGCATGGCGGCAATTTGAGAGGCTGGAGACGCCTGAGCAGGGAGCCTCAACTTTACGACGTCCCTTGATTGGGTTTGTGCTTTTGAGCACGCTGGCACTCTTAACACACTATAACGCAGTCTTTATTGTGGCGGCGTGGTACTTAGGGTGGTTGGTTTGGGCATTCACCCATGCACAGAGGCGACGTCTGTTAACGCTGATGCTGATATGTGGTGTGGCGACGACGCTGCTTGTTGCACCGATTGCGCCGATTGCGCTGCGTCAGATTCCAGGCTATGCAAACCCAAATTTGACTGTGCCCACTGTGGTCGAGTATCTGAGCCAAAATTGGCAAGCCTATTGGGGCGGATATGCCTTTATCCCTACACTGGGGCAGGGATGGGCAACTGTGTGGTTGTGGGCAAGCGTGGTGGTGGCAGTGGGTGGTGTCGTGCTGGCATGGCTTGCGATTCAGCGCAAGACGCCATTGGGGTTTCTGTTTCTGTGGTTGTTTGTGGGGCTCGCGCTCTATTATGTGGCGGTGCTGGATCGCGGCGCTTTCAATGTGCGCTATAGTAGCTTTGTGACACCCGCTTTGTATGCCACGATTGGTGTGGGGTTGAGTGCGCTCGCACGTCTGTGGCGATCCGTTGGCGTGCTGGCACTGGCTCTGTTGTTGGCAATTTGGCCCCAAGCGATTCGTGCGGATTTGTACGATGAACACTTTGCGCGCGAGGATATTGCTGGGGTGACTCAATGGCTACGTGAACATGCGGAGCCTGGGGCGGTGATCTTTGTGGATCAGAAGTATCCTTTTGGGTTCTATTACCATAGGTATACTATTGATTCTAACTATTCTAATGATTCTCAGGCTGATAGCTTTGATGCTGATTCTACTCTCGATGCTGGCGCAGATGAGGTTGCTCCTGCCCGTTATCTCTTTGTGGATATCAACACGATTGACCAAGAATTGCAACGGTGGGCTGCGGATGCCACGCAAGTCTTTTGGGTGCAGTGGTTTGAAAGTGATACCGATCCACGGCGTGCGGTTGCCTTCTTGCTGGATCAAGCTGGTTCACGTGAGGGCGAGCAAGCTTTTCAAGGCTACTCGATTGATTGGTGGCGGCTTACACCTCCCAATCGCTTTGTGCTTGCGCCAAATTTGGTGCCATTTACCGTTGCCTTTCCTCCCGCTGTGCAGACGGTGGAGGTGTCGATACCCGCTGATCCTGTGGTGCGTGGCGGCGAAGTGCCGGTTGTGATTCGTTGGCAGCGGACGCCTGGTGGCGAAGTGAACCGACCTTTGAAGGCACGGGTGGCGTTGTATAGCGAAGATGGTTCGCGCATTGTACAGCGCGATGAACGGCTTTTGAATGATCGACATCTGCTTCCGGCAGAATGGTCGTCTGAAGATCGCCCATTGAACGTGTATCTGCTTGATGTGGCAGAGGATTTAGCCCTTGGTCACTATACAATTGGGCTGTTGGTCTATGATGCTGATACGCTGGAGCCGCTGGGTGTTGTTGATCCAGGTGGAAACCCGGCAGGGGTTGAGTGGATGATTGGTGCTGTTGAGATTGTAGAGAACGAGCCATAGGAACTTTTATGAAATTAGCAAACGGTACCACAAGCACTCTAGTGATAAATGGCTCGACCCAACCCGAATCCGAGACAGCCACTACGCAGATGCCATTTCCCTATTTGGAAGCGGAGGCATCGCCGCGTCCGACGGGTTTTATTCCTATGTATGAACCCTGGCTTGGCAAGCTTGAAGAAGATCTTGTTCTTGAGACTGTGCGCTCAACTTGGATCAGCAGCGCGGGCAAGTATATCAAGCAATTCGAGGAGGAGTTTGCTGCCTACTGCGGGTGCCGCTATGGCGTTGCCACGAGCAATGGTACAACTTCCCTGCATCTGGCAACTCATGCTCTTGGAATTGGTGCTGGCGATGAGGTGATTGTGCCAGCGTTGACCTTTGTGGCTTGTGCGAATGCTGTGCAGTATACGGGAGCGCGCCCGATTTTTGCTGATGTTGACCCTGTGACGTGGACAATTTCGCCGGAGTCCGTGGCGGCGCTGATTACCCCACGCACAAAGGCGATCATGCCTGTCCATCTTTATGGACAGATGGCGCAAATGCCCGAATTGATGGCGATTGCGGATGCACACAATTTACAGGTGATCGAAGATGCCGCCGAAGCGCATGGTGCATCGATCAACAACATGCGGGCAGGGACGTGGGGGACGATAGGCTCTTTTAGCTTTTTTGCTAATAAGATCATTACGACTGGCGAAGGTGGGATGCTGATTACCGATGATGAGGCATTGGCGGCACGCTGCCGTCTATTGCGTGATCATGGGATGCCCCCGGAGCGACGATATTGGCATGATGAGGTAGGCTTTAACTA